>QFPD01000107.1 GCA_003248845.1 Microbacterium sp.
CAACGCCGAGCGGTGGCGCCCGCGGGCCCCGGTGGATGCGGGGGATAGCCCCCGGGTCGTCGCGCCGCGGCGCCCCTAGGCTGGACGCATGACGACTCCTCCTCCGCAGCAGCCGCCGTTCCCGCAGCCGGTTCAGCCGATGAATCCGTCCGACGAGAAGCTGTGGGCGACGCTCGTCCACATCGGCGGGATCTTCATCGGGTTCTGGTCGGCGCTCATCGGCTACCTCGTCCTCAAGGACCGAGGCCCGTTCGTCCGTGCGCACACCGCGACCGCGCTGAACTTCCAGCTGACGCTTCTGATCGTCGAGATCGTGGGCTGGATCCTCACGATCGTCCTCATCGGCTTGGTGATCGTCGGGCTCGCGTACGTCGTGCGGATCGTCTTCTCGATCCTCGCCGCGATCGCGGCGAACAAGGGCGAGTGGTACCGGTACCCGCTTTCGATCACCTTCGTCAGCTGACCTCGGCATCCGTCATCGCCCCGCTCGCGCCGGTGACGGTGACGAGCGTCCGATCGGCGACAGTGACGCGCACGCGCTGCCCCCACGACAGCGTCAGTCGATCCGCCTCCATGCCGTCGCCGAAGGCGACGAGCTGATCCGACTCGACCCGGAGGTCCAGCGCGGCATCGTCGAGCCGACCGGCGATGAGCTCGGCGCCGGTGCTGGGTGATGGCCACGGCTCGCGGACGAACCACGCCAGCGCGCGGTCGGTCGGGCCGGGAAGGGGGAGGTCGGGTGCCTGGATGCGGGCGATCGACCGGCACCACCCGGTGGCGCCCGTGCCGGTGCCCACGATCACGCCCGACGACGACTGCCGCTCGTCGCGGCCACCGACCGAGAGTGCGTAGCGGGCGGATTGATGCCCGGCCTGCCCGATCATCACTTCGTTGAGTGCGATGAGCGTCTGGCCGTCGTCGGTGCGCACCTGCACCATTGCGCGCTCGCAGACGGATGCCGCGCCGGCGTAGGCGGCCTCGGCGAGGGCCGCCCCGGCTGCTGGCGCGTGGGGCACGAGGATGCCGGCGTTCCGGCCCGGGAGCGGGTCGATCCCGATCACGGGCTGCGCGTCGAGGTATTTCGCCGCGTTGGCGACGAGCCCGTCCTGCCCGACGACGAGGACCACGTCGCCGGGCTCGAACACGAAGCGGGCCAGATCGCCCCGCTCGACCGATGCCCGCCGCCAGTCGGGCGGGATACCCGCCGCGACGTCGGCGAGCGCCGCGCGGATGCGCTCGTCGCGTTCCTCGACGCCCGCGAGGCTCTGCCCGCGCTGATCGAGGAAGAAGGCGACCTGGCCGCGCGTCCCGTGGCGGGCGAGCAGTTCGGTCAGCTCGCTCGTGCGGTGCACGACAACGGCCCGAGGGGTCGCTGCCCTGCCGGACCCGGCCATCTCACCGGCCTCCGCCCGCGGCTCCGGCCCGCGCTCCGAGTCGACCGACGAGGTCGGTCAGAACGTCGGGTGTGAGCGTGAGGTGGTCGATGCTCGGCAGGCTTCCGGCGAGCTCGCGCAGGGCGAGGGCCGTGAGCACACCGACGGGAACGTCCTGCAACGCGGCCATGCGGGCGCGCTCGGCGGCTCCGGCGGCCTCGCCGAGCGCGCGGTCGGCGTCGGCGCGTGCCTGGGCGTTCGTGCGGATCCGCTCGGCATCTGCTCCCGCGGCGATTCCGGCCGCCACGGCGGCCTGCTCGGCCTCGATGCGGGCGTTCCGGCCGCGCGCCTCGACGAGTTCTTCCTGGCGACGCGCGAGTTCCACCTGATTCGACAGCTCGTTCTCGCCGATCGCGGCCTCGCGTTCGACGGCGAGGGCCCGCCGCGCGAAGGTCGCCTTGTCGGCATCCTGCTGAATGGACTCGCGCGCGGGTGTCTGCAGCGCACGCTCGACGTCGGGCTCGGCGCGAAGCACCGAGAATCGCACGCCGACGATCGCGATGCCGAGGTCGGCGAGGCGCGTGTCGGCGGCGAGCATCGCGGTCGCGGACGCGCCGAGATCGGCGAGGTCGGCGCGCAGTGCCGCATCGAGTGTCTGCGACTGGAGGAGGTGCACGACCGCCGCCGTCGCGGCGCCGTGCAGGGGCGCGGCGATCGCATCGAGCGGCTGTTCGGCCCAGATGCCCGTCGCCAGGTCGATGGAGAAGTCGATGCGCCGCGCGGCGAGCTCGGGGTCGACGATCCGATACGTCGTGGTCACGGGCGCGGACAGTTGCTGCAGATCGGCCGTCCGCAGCGTCACGACGATCGAGAGCTCGCGGTCGTCGAGGGGAACTTCGCTGATCGCCGCGTCGAGGGCGCGGAACCAGAAGGCCTGCCCCGAACCGGTGTGGCGCAGCGCGCCGCGCCGGAAGTGGGCGATGTGCATCGTGGGGTTCGTGCTGAGGTGCCGGATGAAGGGGCGCCGGGTGATGGTGGCCATGGTGTCCGCCTTTCTCGTTAGTGTCACTATGACGATAACTTGCTCCCGACTTATCGTCAAGATGACGATTTGCGGTAGTCTGGCGCGGTGAATCCCTTCTCCTCGGCGGTCGCCGTCGACCTCGTCGTGCTCACCATTCGCGATCGCGCGCTGCACGTCCTGCTCGTCGAGCGCGGCATCGAGCCGGATGCCGGCATGTGGGCCCTCCCGGGCGGGTTCGTCCTGAGCGGTGAGGATCTCGAGGCCGCGGCATACCGGGAGCTCGCGGAGGAGACGGGTGTGAGCACCGGCATCCACCTCGAGCAGGTGCGCACGTACGGCGCTCCAGGGCGCGATCCGCGCGGGCGCGTCGTGAGTGTCGCGTGGCTCGCTCTCGCGCCCGATCTCGCCGAACCCGCCGCCGGGTCGGACGCCCGCTCCGCGCAGTGGTGGCCGGTCGCCGAGGTCGAGTCTGCGCATCTGCGGCTGGCCTTCGACCACGTCGAGATCTTCGCGGATGCCGTGGAGCGCGCGCGCGCGAAGCTCGAGTACTCTGCGCTGGCGACGGCCTTCTGCGCGCCCGAGTTCACGATCGCGCAGCTGCGCGCCGTCTACGAGGCGGTCTGGGGCACGGGGCTCGACCCGCGCAACTTCCATCGCAAGATCACCGGGGCCGCCGGTTTCGTCGAGCCGACCGGCGGCACGGTGCGCGACGGCGGACGACCCGCGCAGCTGTTCCGTCGCGGCCCCGTCGGACAGCTCCAGCCCCCGTTCACCCGGCCGGAGGCTTGACGGGTCCCTCAGCCGTCGAGGGCGCGCCGCGCGACGAGGAGCATGTGCGTGTCGGGCCAGTCGAGCGGAGCGTCCCCCTCATCCAGGAGGGATGCCGCGGGCGCGAAGCGATTCTCGACGAGCCAGTCGTTGCGCCACGGCCCCGACCGCTCGTCGACCTCGAGCCCGACCGACGCGACCAGATCGCGCCAGTGCGTGAACGACAGCGCGCAGAAGCGCTCGTGCATCTCGGAGAGCCAGTTGCGGGTGTACGAGACGGTCTCGAGGAACTCCATGGCATCCGCGAGCCGCAGCTGAATGGTGCGCTCGTCGCAGACCTCGTAGTCCCAGCGCTCGCCGCTGAGCGCGGTGAAGTCCTGCGCGAACTGCGCGACGCGACTGCCGACGGGGAGGGCGTCGAGCACGGCCGCGATCTCGTCGTTCGTGCCCCGCAGCGTGCGCGCCGGCGTCGTCACGTCGCCGTCCGTCATGCGCAGGCGCACGATCCGGTCGGGGTCGTCCGGGCCGCACACGTCGGAGTTGATCCAGACGCCGCCGGGCATCGTCTGCGCCGCGATCGCCCGGGCGAACGCGCGCAGCGCGTTCATGCCGTCGCCGTACGAGTAGATCTCGTGCGTCAAAGCGAAGCTCATCGTCGTTGCGATGGTGCGGTCGGGGAAGAGTCCGCCGGCGAGGATGTTGCGGCGATAGAAGAACGTGTTCGGGTTCGCGAAGGCGCCCTCCGCCTTCTTGTGCTCGCACGCGGCGTAGAGCTCAGGGGCGACCTCGACGCCGATCAGGTCGGACTCAGCGAGCGCGGGGTCGCGCGCGGCGAGCTCGAGCATCGCACCGGTGGCGCAGCCGAGGTCCGCGATCCGCCCGGGGACGATCCACGGGCGCGCCTGGGCCCACTTGCGATCGGCGGCCTGCTCGAACGAGCGGCTGTAGGTGCGGTAGTCACGGGTCTGGGTGAGTCCGCCGTCGTCGCCGATGACGGGGTCCGCCGCGATCGCCGTCGCGGAGGCCGCGAGCCCGTACCGGTCGATGATGTCGATGCTGGCCGGATGGGCGTCGGCACGCCAGGCATCGGAGCCCGCGGCGAGCAGATCGAGCAGCTCCCAGGGCGTGCGCGGCGCGTCGGGGTGGGCGTGCTCCATCGGCGCGATGCGGTAGCCGAGCGTGCGGTACATCTCGGCGACCTGCGGCGTCGAGGTGGCGACGACCGTGGTCGCGGGAGCCGGCAGGATGCCGCTCGTCAGGGCGTACGCGATCTCCTTCAGAGTGATCTCGGCGAAGCGCGGCGTCGGGGCGACATCCACGACCGGCACGACGAGCGACGGAAGGTCCTCGACATGGGCGAGGATCTCGATCGCCGCCTCCCGGCGATGGGCCGGGAACGGGTTCCGGCGCGTGCCCGCCTGATTCGCGCTGGTGACGGCCCACACGACAATGGCGTCCGGGGCGGCCATGATCTCGGCGCCGGCGTCGTCAAGCGCATCGCCTGCGAGCAGGCCCCGCAGGTACGACGCCTGGAACCGGGTGAGCAGGTGGTGCCGCCCGGGGACGATGACGTGCTGGACTTCCGATCGGCGCGCGCTCACCCCACCACGTTAGTCACGCCCGGCTTGCGGATCATCGACGGGTCCTCGGCCTCGACCGCTCCCGCGCCGGCGATTAGAGTCGACGGATGCCAGCCGTCAGAACCGTCCCGCTCGGATCCACCGCCACCGCCGTCCCGAACATCGTGCTGGGACTCATGCGCATCGCCGAGTCGAGCGACGACGAGGTGCGCGCACTCGTCGGGACAGCCCGCGACGCGGGCATCGACTTCTTCGACCATGCCGACATCTACGGGCCGCAGCTGCACGCGTGCGAGCGTCGGTTCGCCGAGGCGCTGCAGCTCTCGTCGTCCGAGCGCGCCGAGATCACCATCCAGTCGAAGGCGGGCATCGTCAAGGACGGTCCGTACTACGACTTCTCGTACGACCACATCGTCGGAACGGTCGAGGGCTCGCTCGAGGCGCTGCGCACCGACTACCTCGACATCCTGCTGCTGCACCGGCCCGACCCCCTCATCGAGCCCGACGAGGTCGCTCGCGCGTTCGACCACCTCGAACAGTCGGGCAAGGTGCGCGCTTTCGGCGTCTCGAATCACACTCCGCGCCAGATCGACCTGCTGCGTGCGTCGGTGCGGCAGCCGATCGTCGCGAACCAGCTGCAGCTGTCGATCCCGCACGCCCCGATCATCGCGCAGGGCGTCGCCGCCAACATGTCGGGCCTGGCGCAGGCCGTCACCGAGGACGGCGGCGGCATCGTCGACTACTGCCGCGTGAACAACATCACGATCCAGGCGTGGTCGCCGCTGCAGTCGGGGACGGATGCCGGGGTCTTCCTCGGCTCGGACGCCTACCCCGAGCTGAATGCCGTGATCGACCGGCTCGCAGCGCAGTACGACGTGCCCCCGATCGCGATCGCGACCGCGTGGATCACCCGGCACCCCGCGGGCATGCAGGTCGTGCTCGGCACGACCACGCCGCAGCGCGTCGCAGACGCGGCGCAGGGCTCGGACATTCCGCTGACGCGCCCGGAGTGGTACGAGCTGTTCCGCGCCTCGGGGCACCGCGTCCCGTGACGCCGCCCGGCTAGAATCGAGGGATGCCGCTGCCGCGCGGCATCCCTCGTCTCTTCCGCGCACTCGCGCACGCGACCATTGGAGCCACCGTGGCCGAGCAGTCCCGCCTCGACAAAGTCATCGCCCTCGCCCGCCACCGCGGGTTCGTGTTCCAGGCCGGTGAGATCTACGGCGGTTCGCGCTCGGCGTGGGATTACGGCCCCCTCGGCACCGAGCTCAAGGAGAACATCCGCCGGCAGTGGTGGCAGACCTTCGTACGTGGCCGCGCCGACATGGTCGGTCTCGACTCGTCGATCATCCTGCCCAAGCGCGTGTGGGAAGCATCCGGCCACGTCGCGACGTTCACCGACCCGCTCGTGGAGTGCCTGAGCTGCCACAAGCGCTTCCGCGCCGACAACCTCATCGAGGACTTCGAGGCGCGCAAGGGTCGCAAGGCGGAGAACGGGCTGGCCGACATCCCGTGCCCGAACTGCGGCACGAAGGGCCAGTACACCGAGCCGAAGGCCTTCTCGGGTCTCGTCAAGACTTATCTCGGCGTCGTCGACGACGAATCGGGTCTGTACTACCTGCGCCCCGAGACGGCGCAGGGCATCTTCGTGAACTTCGCCAACGTCCTCACCGCATCGCGCAAGAAGCCGCCGTTCGGCATCGGCCAGGTCGGCAAGGCGTTCCGCAACGAGATCACGCCGGGCAACTTCATCTTCCGCACGCGCGAGTTCGAGCAGATGGAGATCGAGTTCTTCACGCCGCCCGCGGAGGCGCAGGAGTGGTTCGAGCACTGGGTGGCCGCCTGCTGGAACTGGTTCCTCGACCTCGGCATCGACCCCGAGAACATGCGCCAGTTCGACGTGCCCGAGGAGGACCGCGCCCACTACTCGGCCGGCACGATCGATGTCGAGTACCGCTTCGGCTTCCCGGGCAAGGAGTGGGGCGAGCTCATGGGCGTCGCCAACCGCACCGACTACGACCTGAACTCGCACATCGAAGCGTCGGGTCAGAAGCTGCAGTACTTCGACCAGGCCTCCGGCACGACGTATGTGCCCTATGTCATCGAGCCGTCGTTCGGCCTCACCCGCTCGATGATGGCCTTCCTCGTCGACGCCTATCGAGAAGAAGAGGTGCCGAACGCGAAGGGCAGCACCGACACGCGGACGGTCCTGAAGCTCGACCCGCGCCTCGCGCCCGTCAAGGTCGCCGTCCTGCCGCTGTCGCGCAACGAGAACCTGTCGCCGCTCGCAC
>QFPD01000379.1 GCA_003248845.1 Microbacterium sp.
GTCACCGTCGAGGCGTCCCTTCGCCTCGAGCTTGCTGATCTCGTCGTGAATGTACGCGACGCCCTTATCGACGCGCGCCTGGTCGAGGTCGGTGATGAGAACCGGCACACGGAGCTTCCGCACGAACAAGAGCGCGAACTGGCTCGCCATGAGTCCCGCGCCGATGATGCCGACCTTGGTGACCTTCTTCGCGAGCGCCTTGTCGGGAGCGCCGACGGGCCGCTTGGCGCGCTTCTGCACGAGATCGAACGCGTACATGGATGCCGCGAACTGGTCGCCTGTGACCAGGTCGGCCAGCGCCTCGTCTTCGCGGGCGAACCCGTCTTCCTTGGTACCGGAGCGGGCCTTGTCGAGGAGGTCGAGCGCGACATAGGGCGAGCGGGGCACAGTGCCGATCTTCGACTCGAGCATGCCACGGGCCATCTTGATCGCGACGGGCCACTTGACGGTGCGCTCGATCTTGCCGGGCTGGTTCTTCCGCTCGACTTTGGTCGCGCCTGTCAGCACGCCGTCTGCCCAGCGCAGCGAGTCCTCGAGGAACGTCGCCGCGGGGAAGATCGCGTCCATGATGCCGAGGTCGTACGCCTGCTGCGGCTTCAGCATGCGGTTCTGCTTGAGCGGGTTCGAGATGACGACCTCGAGCGCGTTCTCGATGCCGATGAGGTTCGGAAGCAGGTACGCGCCGCCCCAGCCGGGGATGATCCCGAGGAAGACCTCCGGCAGCGCGATCGCGGCGGCGGAGGCATCCACCGTGCGGTAGTCGGAGTTCAGCCCGATCTCCAGCCCGCCGCCGAGGGCGAGGCCGTTGACGAAGGCGAACGTGGGCACACCGAGGTCGGACAGCTTGCCGAACACCTTGTGGCCGAGCTGCGCGACCAGCTTCGCGTTCGCCTTCGAGCCGACCTTGGTGATGTCGGACAGATCCGCGCCGGCAGCGAGGATGTACTGCTTGCCGGTGACCCCGACAGCGTCGATCTCGCCGTTCCGGGCCCGACCCCTCAGGACGTCGAGGGTCTCGCCCAGCGCGGTCATCGTGGCGGGCCCGAGGGTGTTCGGGCGGGTGTGGTCACGCCCGTTGTCGAGCGTGATGAGCGCGAGCACCTTGCCCGAGGGCAGAGTGATGTCGCGGACGCGCGAATGGGTGATGACCTCACCCTCGGTGAGAGCCTGGATGGGGGAGAAGTCGATCTCGTCGTAGTTCGTCATGGCGTTCAGCGCTTGCCCTTCTTACCGTCGAAGTGCGGGTTCTCCCAGATGACCGAGCCACCCTGCCCGAGGCCGACGCACATGGCGGTGAGGCCGTAGCGGACGTCGGGGCGCTCGGCGAACTGTGCCGCGAGCTGGATCATGAGACGCACGCCGGAGGCCGCGAGCGGATGCCCGAGCGCGATCGCGCCGCCCCACTGATTGACGCGCGGGTCGTCGTCGGCGATGTCGAAGTGGTCGAGGAGCGAGAGCACCTGCACGGCGAAGGCCTCGTTGAGTTCGAACAGACCGATGTCGTCGATCGTCAGCCCGGCCTTCTTCAGCGCCTTCTCGGTCGAGGGGATCGGGCCGATGCCCATGATCTCGGGCTGGACGCCGGCGAAGGCGAACGAGACCATCCGCATCTTGGGCGCGAGACCCAGCTCCTTCACGGCGGCGCCGCCAGCGAGCAGCGACATCGTCGCGCCGTCGGTCAGGGGCGACGATGTGCCCGCCGTCACGCGCCCGTGCGGGCGGAACGGCGTCTTGAGGGCGGCGAGATCCTCCATCGTGGTCTGCGGTCGCCGGCCCTCGTCCTCCGTGGCGAGCCCCCAGCTGCCCTCGGCATCCTTGATCGCGACGGAGACCAGGTCGGGCTGGAACTTGCCCGCTTC
>QFPD01000108.1 GCA_003248845.1 Microbacterium sp.
GAGCACGCGCGTGAGGACGTCCTGGTACTGGATGAAGAAGCGCCCGAGGCTGCCCGCGAGCACTCCCATCGCGACGAACACGACCGTGAAGCCGGCGATGAACAGAGCGACACCGGCGAGCAGGCGTCCGCGTCCGCCCGTGACGCCGCGGGAGCGCGAGGAGCCGGATGCCGAGGCACTCGCGCCGCCCAGGAAGCCGAGGTAGCCCGGCACGAGCGGGAGGACGCACGGCGAGACGAACGAGATCAGCCCCGCGAGCATCGCGATCGGGACCGCGAGCCACAGCGCCCCGTCGAAGACGACCGCTCCTGTGTTCACGGCTGCGACTCGCGTCTCACGAGGATTCGCCCAGCACGTCGTTCACGATCGTCTGGAGGATCGATGCGCTCTCGACCTGGCCGACGAAGCGCGCCGCGACACGTCCCTGCCGGTCGAGCACGAGTGTGATCGGCACGGCCTGCAGCGGCGTCCAGTCGGCGAACGCGAGCTTGAGGTCGGCGTCGTCCTTCGCGAGGAGCGACGGGTACGAGATGCCGTAGGTCTTCTCGAACGAGGTCGCCTGCTCGGGCCCGTCGTAGATGTTGACGCCGAGGAACTGGGCCCCCTTCACGTTCGTGGCCTGGAAGCTCTCCTCGAGGATCGGCGCCTCGGCCCGGCACGGCCCGCACTGCGCGTACCAGAAGTTCAGCACGAGCACGTCGTCGGCATAGTCGGCGCTCGACACGGTCGACCCGTCGATGGCGGTACCGGTGAACGCCACCGCACCTTCGCGCTGATCGGCAGGGATCTCCTGCACGCGGCCGTCGCCGGAGATGAAGCCGGTGTCACCGCCCTGCTTGTACTGGTCGGCGAGCTCGTCGTTCGGGCTCGTGCACGCCGCGAGGGTCAGCGCCAGGGTGACCGCGGCGAGGGATGCCACGAGGCGCCGCTTCAGAAGCCCGGGCATCAGACGGCCCCCACATCCACGGCACCCGCCGTCGTTGCCGGCTCCGCGTAGGCGACCTCGCGCCACTGGTCGCCGCGGCGCTCGAAACTCGTGACGCTCGACAGCGCGCACCGGCGCTTGCGCGGGTCGTGCCTGAGCGGCTCGCCGGCGATCGCGAGGTGGGTGATCCAGATGGGGAGCTGGTGCGAGACGATGACGACGTCACCCGACGACGCCGCGTTCCAGGCATCCTTCATCGCGGCATCCATGCGCTCGACGACCTCGAGGTAGGGCTCGCCCCAACTCGGGATCGCCGGGTCGGTCAGATGCTTCCAGTTCGCGGGGTTCAGCACCGCTCGGCGCATGCGCTTGCCTTCGAAGACGTTCGTCGGTTCGATGACCCTCTCGTCGATGACGGGTTCGAGTCCGAACGCCGCGGTGAAAGGCTCGGCGGACTCGCGCGTGCGCTGGAGCGGTGAGGCGTAGAGCGCCGACACGGGCCGTCCGAGTGCCTCGACGTGCGCGGCCGCTGCCGCGGCCATCGTGCGTCCGCCGGCGCTCAGCGCGAAGTTCGGCAGACGCCCGTACAGCACGCGATCCGGATTGTGGACCTCGCCGTGGCGCACGAGGTGGAGGCGATCGGCGGGCACGCCTCAAGTCTACGGGGGCTCAGGTTGTGGGCGGGCTGGGAGTGCCCGGGGCGATCAGCGCGGTGCGATGATCGCCAGGCACGGGCCGAGCACGACGATCCAGGCCGCGGCGACGATGATGAGGACCCCCGTCGAGGAGGGACGCGTCCGGGGGAAGAACATCCCGACGGTCGCGACGATCGCGATGAGGACGAACGGGATGAAGAATCCCCAGAGGCCCGCTGACGCAAGGACGCCCAGCGCCAGGAAGAACGCCAGCACGTGCGCGGCGCACCCGATGCCGACGCCCGCGCCGATCCCGAGCGGCTTGGGCGCGTCGGGGCCTGGCGGCGGGGGTGCGCCCGGCCCGGGTGGACCCGGCGGGGGCGGGACGGGCGGTGGCCCTTGCGGAGGCAGCGCGGGAGGCGGTCCCTGCGGCGGCTGGTCAGACGGGTTGCTCATGCGCGTCGCTCCTCTGGTCGGCTGTCGATGCGGGAGGGATGGATGCGGGAGGAATGGGGGCGGGAGCGCGGGATGCCGCGACCCCTCCGAAGGCTCCCCGCCGCGCCATCAGGGCGATGCGGACCAGGAGGATCGGGATCGTGACCATCAGGAACAGCTGCGGTCGCGTGAACCCCGCCCACGCGACCTCGTTGCCGCGGACGAACTCGACGCAGAAGCGGAAGATCCCGTAGGCGGCGATGTAGAGGGTCAGCGTCTCCCCCGCCGCGATGTCACGGTGCCGCAGCCAGAACCACAGCAGCGCGAACGCCACGGCGTGGAACGCGATCTCGTAGACGAAGCTCGGGTGCAGCGGCACCCCCGCGGGTGCGCCCACCCACGCCGCCGCCTCCGGGTCGAGGACGATGCCCCATGCCGCACCGGTGGGGGTCCCGGGCCGCTCGGTGAGGAGGCATCCGATGCGGCCGATGCACATCGCGAGCGCGACGGCGGGCGCGAAGAGGTCGCCCGTGCGGTCGGGGTAGCGCACGATCCGCTTCGCGACGTGCACTCCCAGCCACGCGCCGACGAGCGCCGAGAGCATCGAGGCGTTGCCGTGGGCGAGCTGGTCGATGAGGCTGAGGTTCTTCGACGGGTCGAGGTGCTGCGCCCACGTGCCGAGGCGCGAGAACACCGCCGCGCCCGCCAGCGCACCCAGCACGAGGTACGGCACTCTCGGATCGCTGACGCCCCGGCGGCGCCTCTCGATGAGGAACACGACACCGGCCGCGAGCAGGCCGAGCGCGACGAAGACCTCGTGGCTGCCGAGTGGCGGCAGCCACGGGGCAAGGTCCTGCAGCGTCGGGAACACGGTCAGCCGATCGCGCCCGAGAGGATCTGAGCCCAGCCGATCACCCAGAACGGCACCGCGACCGCGGCGAACGCGGCCACGACGCCGAGGTACACGAGCACGTTGCGCGTGTCGCCCAGCTTGCAGCGCGAACGCAGGAGCCCGGCGCGACGCGCGCGGGCGTAGCCCCCGATCGCGACGAGGGCGAAAGCGAGCACGGCGATGGGCCCGAGCACGCACGCGATCACGGCGACGGTCGTGAAGACGCACAGGCGCAGCGGATCGAACGGCGGCGCGGGATCCGGCACCGATGGGTCGCGCTGATTCAGGTGCGAGTAGTCGGCGGCGCTCACGTCGTCACCGTCACGGGAAGTCGCCGCCGCCCATCCGCCACGGCGGCACCGGTCGCGGTCGAGATGCGCGTGCGCGACAGCGGCGCCCACGCCTGCACGGCGCAGAAGGGCGCGCACTGGTGCGCGGCGGTCGTCTCGTTCACGGTGGCGACGTGCACGCAGCACTGCGTCAGGCGTTCTTCGATCATCGTGTTGATGTCCATGAAGGGCTTGACGGTGATGCGGAGAACCCGCTCGGCGAGCATCCGCCGCAGCCGCTGGTGCTGACCGGGCAGCTTCGACGCCGCGAGGGTCGCGAGCGTGCCGATGCCGAGGTCGCAGTTCACGCAGATGTCGCGCCAGATGTCGCTCATCGACGGATGCGAGAGCGACGACTGCTCGCTCAACAGGTCGAGGAGGGACGTCTTGACGACGTCGCGGATCGCCTTGTTGACGTTCGAGTCGGCGATGCGGTTCGCGAGCAGGTCGGGGTTCAGATCGAGGAACTCCTTCAGGCGATCGTGCCCGATGAGTCCGACGAGCGACTTCCACTCGCCACCGTCGTCCTTCAGGAAGTAGCCCACCGAGCAGCAGTGCGGATGGCTGCACGGGAGCGCCGTGAGGTCGCGCCAGGTGATGAGGTCGTCGGTCTGAGGACCGAGCCGCGCGAGCACGCCGGTGTGCGTGAGCCGTTCGTTCGGGTCGATCCCCGCCGATCTCCCCGAGCCGAAGACGGGCTGGATCGTGACACCGCCGACGTACGGCGTCGCCATCGCCCGGCGGATGACGGCGCCGATCTCGCCGTCGTTGACCCCGAGGGCCGCCGTCATCGTGAGGGTCGTGAACACCCCGGCATCCGCCAGTCGCTCGAGCGCGCGCTGCTTGAAGCGACGGATGTCGGCGCCGCGATGATAGGCGGATGCCTCGGCCGACTCGCCGTCGTACTGCAGGTAGACCTCGACGCGTTCGCGATGCTTCTCCAGCGTTTCGACGAAGGCGTCGTCGTTCGCGATGCGCAGGCCGTTCGAGTTCAGCAGAATCCGCACGATGGGACGAGCGACGAGCTGCTCCAGCAGCTGCTCCAGCCAGGGATAGAGCGTCGGCTCACCCCCCGAGAGCATGAGCACGTCGATGCGCTGATTCTCCTTCGCGAGGCGGGCGTCGACGGATGCCAGCACCTCCGCCAGCGGAGCGACGGCGCTGGCCGCCGGGCCCGACTCGGCGAAGCACGTGGGGCAGCGCAGATTGCAGTGGTCGGTGAGGTCCTCGAGCAGGATGCAGGTGTGCTGCGTCTGCATCTGCGGCAGGCCGTCCTCGTAGGCGGACGGAACCGGCTTGAAGTTCGCAGCGGTGTCGGGCCCGTGCACTTTGGTGGGGGCCGTCCACTGCTCGAGGTACCTGAGCAGCTCCGCGGACTCGTCGTACAGCGTCGAGATGAGGCCGTGGTCGGGACAGCCGCGCTCGAGCCAGACGGTTCCGTCGCGATCGGCGAGCCATCCCGACAGTCGGCGCACGTCGGCCAGGGGCCGGTCGGGGTCCTCCTCGTGGCAACGCGGGCAGAACGCATTGACGTAGCGGTGGATGCGGTAGTCGCGAAGCGGCATCCCCGCACCGGCGGAGGGGGTCATGCGCCGACGCTACTGCATGGTCCCGCTCAGGCGGGGTCGCTGTCCACAGCGCGTCCGCGGCCGCGCAGCTGTCGCACGCGGGCGGTGGTGAACCAGACGAGCGCCGCGGCCACGGCGGCGATGACGACGTACTGAAGGATGCCGGCGTACTCCTCGACGATGTGCCACTGCGCGCCCAGGAAGTACCCGGACAGGACGAACACCGTGTTCCACACCAACGATCCGGCGAGGGACAGCAGGCCGAACCGCCACATCGGCATACGCACGACGCCGGCGGGGATCGAGATGAGGCTCCGGAAGATCGGCAGCATCCGACCGAAGAAGACGGCCTTTCCGCCGTGGCGGGAGAACCACGCGACGGTGCGGTCGACGTCGTCGACCTGGAGCAGCGGCATCCGATCGACGAGGCGGCGAAGGCGCTCGATGCCGAGCACCGCGCCGAGCCCGTAGAGCGCGAACGCGCCGACGACCGAACCCGCGGTCGTCCAGAACAGGGCCTCGAACAGTGTGAACGACCCGCGCGCGGCGGCGAGGCCCGCCATCGGCAGGATCATCTCGCTCGGCAGCGGCGGAAAGAGGTTCTCGAGCGCGATCGCGATGCCGGCACCCGGCGCGCCGATGAGCTCCATGAGGCCGACGACTCCGTCGACGAGCGCGGTGAGCCAGGATCCGTCGAGAGTCGCCATGCCCGCGAGGCTACGTGCGCAAGGTGACGAGAACCTGAGCAGACGCCGGGCGGCGGGCGGCGGACGGGTGCCGCGTAGACTGGACCCTCGTGACCGAACGCACCCTCGTCAGCCAGCTGCAGTCCCGCGAAGACGGACCCGTCCGGGTCTCCGGATGGGTCGAGACCGTCCGCGATCAGAAGAAGGTGCAGTTCGTCATCCTGCGCGATGAGACCGGCGCCGTGCAGCTCGTGAACCCCGCGACCCGTCCCGACCCGGAAGCCGCGGACCAGGATGCTGAGGCACTCGCCCTCACCGCCCTCATCTCCGAGATGTCCACGGGCACCTTCTTGACCGTCACGGGCGAACTGAAGCACGACGAGCGCGTCAAGCTCGGCGGCGTGGAGATCAAGATCGCGTCCCTCGAGATCGCGGCATCCGCCCTCCCCGAGACGCCGATCGCGGCCGACAGCGGCCTCGACAAGCGCATGGACTGGCGTTTCATCGACCTGCGCCAGCGCCGCAACGCTCTCATCTTCCGTATTCAGACGACGCTCGAGCACGCGATGCGCTCGTACTGGATCGACCGCGACTACATCGAGATCCACTCGCCCAAGCTCATGTCGATGCCCGCCGAGGGCAACGCCGAACTCTTCGCCCTGGAGTATTTCGGCGACCAGACGGCGTACCTCGCGCAGAGCCCGCAGCATTACAAGCAGATGGCGCAGGCCGCCGGCTTCGGCAAAGTCTTCGAGATCAGCGATGTCTTCCGCGCCGACCCGTCGTTCACGAGCCGCCATGCGACGGAGTTCACCTCGATCGACGCCGAGATCAGCTGGATCGACTCGTACGAGGACGTCGCCCGGATGCAGGAGGACCTCCTCGCCGCTGCGTTCCAGGCGGTGAAGGACAAGCACGGCGACGAGATCAAGGAACTTTTCGACGTCGACGTCGTCGTTCCGACGCTGCCCTTCCCGCGGATCCCGCTCGCCGAGGCGCGCGAGATCGTGAAGGCGCGCGGCTACGACATCCCCCGCACCGACGGTGACCTCGATCCCGAGGGCGAGCGCCAGATCTCGGCGCACGTGCGCGAGACGTACGGACATCAGTTCGTGTTCATCACGGACTATCACCCCGAGATCCGGCCGTTCTACCACATGCGCGACGCCGAGACGGGGCTCACGACGAGCTACGACCTGCTGTTCCAGGGCACCGAGATCACGACGGGTGCGCAGCGCGAGCACCGCATCGACGTGCTCGAGGCGCAGGCACTCGAGAAGGGCCTGTCGCTCGAGGGCCTCGCCCACTACCTCGACTTCTTCCGCTACGGCGTCCCGCCGCATGGTGGCTTCGGCATGGGCCTCGCGCGCGTGCTGATGCTGATGCTCGGGCAGGACTCGATCCGCGAGGTCACGTACCTCTTCCGCGGGCCGACCCGCCTGGCGCCGTAAGGCAGGGTCGTGGCGGTGACGATCGAGGGATTGCACAACTTCCGCGACACGGGCGGCGTCGCCCTCGCGGAGGGCGGCGTCACGC
>QFPD01000380.1 GCA_003248845.1 Microbacterium sp.
CATGCCCCTCGGCGAGATCGTCTTCGACTTCTTCGACCACCTCAAGTCCCGCACGCAGGGCTATGCGAGCCTCGACTACGAGCCGTCGGGGCAGCAGGAGGCCGATCTCGTGAAGGTCGACATCCTGCTCCAAGGCGACAAGGTCGACGCGTTCAGCTCGATCGTCCACCGCGAGAAGGCGTACGCCTACGGCACGATGATGACCGAGCGCCTGCGCAAGCTCATTCCGCGTCAGCAGTTCGAAGTGCCCATCCAGGCCGCGATCGGCGCCCGCATCATCGCTCGCGAGTCGATCAGGGCGATGCGCAAGGACGTCCTCGCGAAGTGCTACGGCGGTGACATCAGTCGCAAGCGCAAGCTCCTCGAGAAGCAGAAGGAGGGCAAGAAGCGCATGAAGATGGTGGGCCGCGTCGAAGTCCCCCAGGAGGCGTTCATCGCGGCGCTCTCGGGTGACGTCGAGACCAAGAAGTAGCGCGCCCTCAGCCGAGCAGGTGACGCAGATAGCGCTGCGGAGAATCGAGATACGCGCGCCAGTGGTGCACGAGCTCGAGGTCTTCCCATGCGGTGCGGCGCATTCCCCAGTCGCCCAGTTCGAGGATCGCCGCCCCCGGGAGCGACGCGAGCACCGGTGAGTGCGTCGCGCACAGCACCTGGCCGCCCCGATCGGCGATCCGCTGCAGCGTGACCATGAGCGTCAGCGTGGACGAGAACGACAGCGCCGCCTCCGGCTCGTCGAGGCAGTAGAACCCGGGCCGGTCGAAGCGCGTATCGAGGATCGCGAGGAACGATTCGCCGTGACTCATCTCGTGGAAGACCGGCTCCGGTCTCGTGCCGGGGTTGTCTTCGAGGTAGGTGTAGAACGAGTGCATCGTCTCGGCGCGGAGGAAGAACCCCCATCGGCCGGCTCCGATGCCACGCTGGATGTCGATCCATTCCGACAGGGGCGACTCGCTGCGCCGAGTGCTGTGGCGCGCCTGGTTGGATCCCCCTTCGGGCGAGAACCCGTAGGCCAGCGCGATGCCTTCGAGCACCGTCGACTTGCCCGATCCATTCTCGCCGACGAGGAACGTGACACCGGGCGCCAGCTCGATGCCGTCGCTCAGGAGCTGCGCGACCGCGGGCACGGTGAGCGGCCATGCGCGTGTCGAGCGCGCCGGATCGTCGATCGTGCGCACCGCCACGACCGGGGGCTGATCGAACGGGCTGCGGGGCACTCCGGGATCATCGCACGAGGCGCCGACACCGAGCGCCGCGGTCGACTTCGACGATGCACGCCGCCCGGTTAGGCTGGAGGTCATGCGCCGCGGGAATTTCCAAGAGGGCACGGTCGACTACGCCGCCGTCGGCGCCACGGGTGCGGCCGACCTCATGAGCTATCCGCCCGAGCGCAGCATCCCGGCCGAAGCGTCGTGGCGGCTCGGCAGCGGCGAGGCACGGTTCGAGAGCTCCGCCGACGCCCTCCTCTCCTGGACCGCGCTGCGTGGTGCGGGGCTCTCACTCGGCGATGTGCGCCCGGCCGCCGGCCCGATGTACTCCGGCGTGGGCTTCGACGCGGAAGGGGCGCCCATTGCGCCCAGTCGCCTCGAGGCGGAGCAGCGGTTCGACGGGGACGGCACTCCCTACGTCGCCGCGGGCACGACGATCCGCGTGCACGGTCGTGTGAAGGGGATGAATGCCGACGGAGAGCTCCGTGTCATCTCCGCCACGGAGGAGCCGCGTCGCGTCGCCTTCTCGCTCGGCACGGTCGGCGGCTCGGTCGTCAGCGGCGAGGAGTCATTCGCGATCGAGTGGGACGACAGTGACGAGGTGCGCTTCGTCGTGCGCGCGTTCGACCGGCCCGTCGCCCTCGC
>QFPD01000109.1 GCA_003248845.1 Microbacterium sp.
GCGCATGGACCCCGATGTGCCCCTCGTCGTCAGCGAGGTCAACCCGCACGCGGCCGTGAATCCGCCGAAGGGCATCATCGCGAACCCCAACTGCACGACCATGGCCGCGATGCCGGTGCTGAAGCCCCTGCACGAGGCCGCGGGGCTCGAGCGCCTCATCGTGTCGACGTACCAGGCCGTGTCGGGCTCGGGCCTCGCCGGGGCGCAGGAGCTGCTCGGGCAGATCGAGGGTGTTCTCGCGCAGAACCACACGCTCGATCTCGTCCACGACGGCTCGGCCGTCGACTTCCCGCAGCCGGAGAAGTACGTCGCGCCCATCGCGTTCGATGTGATCCCCTTCGCGGGCAACCTCGTCGACGACGGCGACAACGAGACCGACGAGGAGAAGAAGCTCCGCAATGAGAGCCGCAAGATCCTCGAGCTGCCGGACCTCCTGGTCGCGGGCACCTGTGTGCGCGTGCCGGTCTTCACGGGACACTCGTTGTCGATCCACGCAGAGTTCGCACAGGACATCACTCCCGAGCGTGCGCGCGAGATCCTGGCATCCGCCCCCGGCGTCGTCCTCGAAGAGGTCCCCACGCCGCTCCAGGCGGCCGGCAACGACCCGAGCTACGTGGGTCGCATCCGCGCCGACCAGTCGGCGCCGGCCGGCAAGGGCCTCGTCCTCTTCGTCAGCAACGACAACCTGCGCAAGGGCGCTGCCCTCAACGCGGTGCAGATCGCAGAGCTGGTCGGGGCCCGCCTGGGCACCCCCGCTGCCTGAGTCGCAGAAGGCTTCGCGCGGGCCCGTCTTCACGGATCGGCAAGAACGCGGTTCCTTGACGGCGCAGGATGCCGATAGCGTCCGCCCACGCCGGAAACGCGGCCTAGACTGGGACATCGTGAGTGAACCCGTCGACGTCGTCCTGATCGGCGGTGGCATCATGAGTGCCACCCTCGGAACCCTCCTGCACCGGCTCCAGCCGGACTGGAAGATCGTGGTGCTCGAGCGCCTCAGCGAGGTCGCCGAAGAGTCGTCGAATGCGTGGAACAACGCGGGCACGGGACACTCCGCTCTCTGTGAGCTCAATTACATGCCCGATGCCGCCGACCCGGCGAAGGCGATCAGCATCAACGAGCAGTTCCAGACGAGCCGCGAACTGTGGTCGTCGCTCGTTCGCGAGGGCGTGCTCGACGAGCCGAAGACATTCATCAACCCGACGCCGCACATGACGTTCGTGCGGGGCGAGAAGGATGTGGCGTACCTCAAGGCCCGCTACGAGACCCTCCGGCAGCAGCCGCTGTTCTCGACGATGGAGTACTCCGAGGACAGCCGCGTCATCAACCAGTGGGCGCCGCTGCTCATGGCCGGTCGCCGCAAGGCTGACGAGCCCTTCGCCGCGACGCGCGTGACGGCCGGCACCGACGTCGACTTCGGCGCCCTGTCGCGCCAGCTCTTCGCGCACCTCGAGAAGGACGGTGTCGAGGTTCTCACGAACATCGAGGCGAGGAAGCTGCGCAAGCGGAAGGACGGCACCTGGCGCGTCTCCTACCGCCACTCTCTCGGCAAGACGCCGGGCACGCTCGACGCCCGCTTCGTCTTCGTCGGCGCGGGTGGATGGGCGATCAAGCTGCTGCAGAGCTCCGGGATCGACGAGATCAAGGGCTACGGAGTGTTCCCGATCGGCGGCCAGTGGCTCAAGACCTCCAATCCCGCCGTCGTCGCCCGCCACCAGGCGAAGGTGTATTCGCAGGCCGCCGTGGGCGCGCCGCCCATGTCCGTCCCGCACCTGGACACGCGAGTCGTCGACGGAGAGACCTCGCTGTTGTTCGGGCCGTTCGCGACGTTCAGCCCGAAGTTCCTCAAGCAGGGGCACTGGTGGGACCTCATCACGCAAGTGCGCTTCTCGAACGTCTTCAGCATGCTGAAGGTCGCGGTCACGAACCTCGACCTCTTGAAGTACCTCATCGGCGAGCTGCTGAAGACCCACAAGGGCAAGGTCGAGAGCCTGCGCGAGTTCATGCCCACGGCGGATGCCGCGGACTGGGAGCTTCTGAATGCCGGTCAGCGTGCGCAGGTCATGGTCGGCGGCCAGCTCAAGCTCGGCACCGAGGTCGTCGCCGCGGCGGACGGCACGATCGCCGGTCTTCTCGGTGCATCGCCGGGCGCCTCGACGGGCGCGCCGATCATGCTGAACCTGCTGAAGACGTGCTTCCCGGAGCGGATGGCGCAGTGGGAGCCGGAGCTCGCGCGCCTCATGCCGAGCTACGGCATCCACCTCAACGACGACCGCGCGCTCGCCGACGCGACGCTCGCTGACACCGCCGGGGCTCTCGAGATCACCCGTTGACGCGCAGGGACGCCGCATGGCCAAGCTCTACTTCCGCTACGGAGCGATGAATTCCGGCAAGTCGACGGCACTGCTGCAGGCTGCATTCAACTACGAGGAGCGCGGTCAGCACGTTCTCCTGGCGAAGCCCGAGATCGACACGAAGGGCGCCGACCAGATCTCCAGCCGGCTCGGCGTCGAGCGTCAGGTGGACTTTCTCATCGGACCTGATGCAGACGTCCGCACGCTCGTCGCGGACCACGGCTCCCGCTACATCGGCGCCGTCGCCTGCCTTCTGATCGACGAGGCCCAGTTCCTCACGCCGGCACAAGTGGATGACCTGCTCCGGCTCACCGTAGAGGACGGCATCCCCGTGCTCGCCTACGGCATCCGCACCGACTTCCGCACGCACGCCTTTCCAGGGTCGGCGCGCCTGCTGGAGGTGGCGCACAGCCTCGAAGAACTGAAGACGATCTGTCGGTGCGGTCGCAAGGCGCTGTTCAACGCCCGGCTCGTCGGCGGGCGCTTCGTCTTCGACGGGGACCAGGTCGCGATCGATGACCTCGATCACGCACAGGTCACCTACGAGTCGCTGTGCGCGCAGGACTATCTGCTCGCCTCGGGGGGACGTCTCGGAGGACGCCTCAGCTGAGCGCCCGCTCGTCACGACGGGCGCGGCGGGGGAGCGGGACGAGCATCGATGTCTCCTTGCGGTATGCCGCGTACGCGGGGTACTTCGACGCCGAGATCGACTCGGTGAAGACCGTCGACCCGATGAAGAGCACTGTCAGGAGCACCGGGCCGACGATCGTGGGATTGATCGCGCCGCCCCAGAACCCCGCCCCCGCGGAGACCGCGGCGGTCGCGCCGAGCGCGTAGAAGGCCCACCACTGCGCCTGCTCGAAGAAGAAGTTCGGATGCCGGGAGAACGCGAACAGCCCGGTCGTGAGGAAGCCCTCGGCCTCACCGCGCTTCTTGCGCTGATGGAACTCCCATTGCTGCTGATCGGCGATCGTCTCGCCGAGCAGCAGCAGAGCGAACAGGAGCGCGATGGCGGCATCCCAGCCTGTGATCGGCGCAGGGTGCTGCCATGCGACGAAGGCGGGCAGGGTGATGAGCACGAGGAGCGTCATCTGGTAGAGCACGATGAAGAGGAGGTTGAAGAGCTGGAACTGCCACGGCTTCATCCGTCCGCGCAGGATCGCCCAGCGATAGTCCTCGACACCGGAGTACCCGCCCTTGCGGGCGAAGTTGAACGTCAGACGCGCCCCCCATGCTGTCACGAGCACGGCCATGAGGATCAGTCGCGTCGCATCGTCGCCGTGCGTGAGGGCTGCGACGGCGAAGATCCACACGTAGACGACAGGCACGATCGACCAGAGACGATCGACCCATGAGGTGTCTTTCGTGACGAGCGAGGCGATCCAGCAGAACAGGGCGGATGCCGCCGCCGCAGCGACGACGATCGGGAGCGGGTCCATGGGCTCAGCGTAGAGCCGTTTGCGTCGGCGCACGCGGCGTTCTGACTGTTGTATCGTTTCACTTCGTACTTGGCGGTCGGACCACACTGCTGTAGTGTGGTCGGACCATGGAAAGGGCGACGATGACCGATTCAGCTCCGGAGCGGACTGCGCCCGCACGCGCGTGGCGCGTCGTACTCGACAAGATCGAGGGCGACCTGCTCGAGGGCAGGCTCGGCCCCGGCGACCGGCTGCAGCCCGAACGCGAGCTCGCCGCGACGCTCGGCGTCGGACGGTCGAGCGTGCGCGAGGCTCTTCGCGTCCTCGAGGTCATGGGACTCATCCGCACCGCGACGGGCTCCGGGCCCACGTCAGGGGCGATCGTGACCGCGACTCCGCAGGGCGGCCTCGCCCAGCTGCTGCGTCTCCAGGTCGCCGCGCAGGGCTTTCCCATCCCCGACGTCTACGAGACCCGTCTGCTGCTCGAGGAGTGGGCCGTGGCTCACCTCGCCGACCGCGCCGACGCTCCGCTCGACGACGCCCGCGCGACGCTCGCGGCGATGGAGGAGGCGGATCTGACGCTCGAGGACTTCCTCGCACTGGACTCGCAGTTCCACGTGCGCCTCGCCGAGGCGGCCGGCAACGTCGTCGTCTCGGCCACGATGGCGGGGCTGCGCGAGACGATCGAGAGCTATATCCGCGCCGGCGCGGCGCGAGTGCCCGACTGGAATGCCACGGCGACGCGATTGCGACACGAGCACGGCGAGATTCTCGCGGCGATCGAGCGAGGCGACGCCGCCGATGCCCGCCGGCGGGTCCGGGCACACATCACCGACTACTACGCCGACGCGGGGCTCCCGGCCCCGACTGGCGCGCACGACTCCACCGACCACTGAAAGGCCAGGTCATGGTCCAGCGCCAACTCCCCAAGATCCCCGAGCTGCTCGAGCTCATGCAGTTCAAGAAGCCCGAGCTTGACGGCACGAAGCGTCGACTCGAGAGGGCCCTGACGATCGCCGACTTGCGCACGGTCGCGAAGCGCCGCACCCCGAAGGCGGCCTTCGACTACACCGACGGCGCCGCCGAAGGCGAGCTCTCGCTCGCACGTGCACGCCGTGCATTCGAGGACGTCGAGTTCCACCCCGACATCCTCCGCCCTGCGGCGAACGTCGACACGTCGGTCGAGATCCTCGGCGGGCGCTCCGCGCTGCCGTTCGGCATCGCCCCCACGGGCTTCACCCGTCTCATGCAGACCGAGGGCGAGATCGCGGGCGCCGGTGCCGCGGGAGCCGCCCGCATCCCGTTCACCCTCTCGACCCTCGGCACGACCTCCATCGAGAACGTGCGCGCCGCGAACCCGCACGGACGCAACTGGTTCCAGCTCTACGTCATGCGTGACCGGGAGATCTCTTACGGCCTCGTGGAGCGGGCGGCGAAGGCGGGATTCGACACGCTCATGTTCACGGTCGACACGCCCGTCGCGGGCGCGCGGCTGCGCGACAAGCGCAACGGCTTCTCGATTCCGCCGCAGCTCACCCTTGGCACGATCGTGAACGCGATCCCGAGGCCCTGGTGGTGGATCGACTTCCTCACGACGCCGAAGCTCGAGTTCGCGTCGCTGACGACGACGGGCGGCACGGTGGGCGAGCTCCTGGATGCCGCGATGGACCCCACCATCAGCTACGACGACCTCGAGGTCATCCGTTCGCTCTGGCCGGGCAAGATCGTCATCAAGGGTGTGCAGAACGTCGTCGACTCGAAGCGGCTCGTCGATCTCGGGGTCGACGGCATCGTGCTTTCGAACCACGGCGGTCGTCAGCTCGACCGCGCACCGATCCCGTTCCGGCTGCTGCCGGAGGTCGTGCGCGAGGTCGGCACGGACGCGACCATCATGGTCGACACGGGCATCATGAACGGCGCCGACATCGTCGCGTCGATGGCGCTCGGCGCGAAGTTCACCCTCATCGGCCGCGCCTACCTGTACGGGCTCATGGCGGGTGGGCGTCGCGGCGTCGACCGCGCCATCGAGATCTTGCGGAGTGAGATCGAGCGCACGATGAAGCTGCTCGGCGTCGCGTCCATCGACGAGCTCGAGCCGCGCCACGTGACGCAGCTGCAGCGGCTCGTCCCTGTGCCCGGCGTCGGCGCGTCGGCGCGCGTCTGAAGCCGCCTCAGCGCGTCGGAAGGGTCGGCAGGAGCCGCTCGAGGAACGCCGCCGTATCCTGCCAGCCCTCGACCGCCTGGCACGCGACGCCCATCGCGAGCACGGGGTAGTCGTTGCCGTGCTCGTCGAGGCGGTCGCCGACGAAGAGCATGTCGTCGAGCGCGATGCCGGTGTGCGCCGCGAGCTCGCGCATCCCGTAGGCCTTGTCGATGCCGCGCTCGGTGATATCGACGGAGGTGGACCCGCCCGAGCGGACTTCGAGGTCGGGCACGCGTGCGGCGACGGCGTCGCGGAGGGCGGCCTTCTTGGCGCCCGTGGGGTCCCACGCCGACTTGGCCTCGACGGGAGCCGTCTGACCGAGAGCGGAGAACGTGATCTGGGACCCGCGGTCCTCGAGGATGTCGCCCCACGTCTGCGCCTCCCAGAGACCCAGGCGACGCGCTTCCTCCTCGACGGCGGTCAGCGCGCGCTGCTTCTGGTCGTCGCTGAGCGTGCGGGCGTAGACCGTCTCGACGCCTTCGGTGCCGAGGCGGTAGTACTGCGTCCCGCAGGTGGGCAGCAGGTGCACGTAGGGGAGGATCGATCCGGCCGATGCCGGGAGGCGGTCGACGACCTGCGTCGTGAATTGCGCGAGTTGGCCGCCCGAGATGATCGCGACCTCGACGCGCTCGGCGAGCGCGACGAGCAGATCGCCGATGCGGGCATCGATGGCGCTCTTGGAGGGGGCGAGGGTGTCGTCGAGGTCGAAGGCGACCAGGCGCACGGTGCTCATGGGGAGATCGGCTCGCTCTCGTGACGGGGGTTCTGCGGGCAATTCTAGAGGTGGAACCGCGAAGGGCTCCGCCGGAGTGATCCTCCGGCGGAGCCCTTCTGCTGTCGGGGTGACAGGATTTGAACCTGCGGCCTCTTCGTCCCGAACGAAGCGCGCTACCAAGCTGCGCCACACCCCGTGGCAACCCTCCGAGTCTACAGGGTTCCGGCGCTCCTGCCGAATCGGCTCATGGCATCGCCCGGATCGTGAGGACGGAGGCCTCGGGCCGGCCGGCGAACCA
>QFPD01000002.1 GCA_003248845.1 Microbacterium sp.
GGCCCAGGCCGAGACGGCGCAGCTGCAGGACGAGCTCGCACGCACCCAGCGGGAGTCGGGGGCCGGCATCGAGCGGACGCGCATCTCTCGGGACATCCACGACACGGTCGCGCAGTCGCTCTCGTCGATCGGGATGCTCGCGCGCGCCGCGCGCGCCGGCGCCGAACCGGCGATGGCCGACGCGCTCGACCAGATCGACCGGCTCTCGCGCGACGGGCTCACCGATGCCCGCCGCATCGTCAACGCGATGGCGCCCGCCGAGCTGGAGGGGTCCGCCCTCGGCGATGCTCTCCGCCGCATGCTCGCCCGGCTGGAGGAGGACACCGGCATCCGCACCGATCTCCGTCTCGATGAGGGGCTGCCCGCGCTGTCGATGGGAGCGGAGGTCGCGCTCCTGCGCACGGCGCAGTCGGCCCTCGCGAACGTGCGCGCCCACGCGGGCGCGTCGCGTGTGGTGGTGACGATGGCGGATGCCGGTGACGCGATCCGCCTCGACGTCGCCGACGACGGCGTCGGCTTCGACGCGACCCGTTGGGAGCGCGCCGCGCGCCGCCCCGACGGCTCGGGGTACGGGCTGCGCGCGATGCGCGCGCGTCTGCGCGAGCTCGGCGGCGACCTCGACATCGAGAGCGCCCCCGGCGACGGCGTCGCGCTCTCCGCGTCGCTCCCCTTCGCCGCGCAGGGAGATCCCGCGCACGGAGATCCGCAGTGACGCCGCCGACGCCGCCCGCGGCGCCCCTGCGACTGATCCTCGTCGACGACCACCCGATCGTCCGGGCGGGCATGCGCTCGCTGTTCCCCGCGGGCGGATCGGTCGAGGTCGTCGGCGAAGCCGTGACGGGCGAGGAGGCGATCGCGCTCGCGCGCCACCTGCAGCCCGACGTCGTTCTCTGCGATCTCCGGCTCGGCGAGGGCATCGACGGCGTCGAGACGACGCGACGCCTCCGCGCCATCGACCCCGCTCCGGTCGTCGTCATCCTCACCACGTTCGATCGCGACGCCGAGATCCTGCAGGCCGTGGAGGCGGGCGCGGCGGGCTACCTCCTGAAGGACGCGCCCGCGGAGGAGATCACGTCCGCGATCCGCCGCGCCGCGGCGGGCGAGCTCGTCCTCTCTCCCGAACTGACCGCGCGGATGGTGCACGTCATGCGCGCGCCCCGGGTGCGCCTCACCGACCGCGAGGCCGACGTCCTGCGGCTGCTCGACACGGGGGCATCCAATCGCGAGATCGCGAAGAGCCTGTTCGTGACGGAGGCGACCGTCAAGACGCACCTCGTGCACCTGTTCGACAAGCTCGGGGTCGACTCACGGGCGCGCGCGGTCGCGGTCGCCCGAGAGCGCGGACTCCTGTGAAGGGATGCTGCCGAATCGATCTCAACCGTTCGGATGATCCCCCTCGCGCGTGCGGCGCGCACAGTGGAGAGTGACGTCGAAAGGACAATCATGCGTCGCCTCTACATCGCCTCGTTCGCCTACATGGCCGCCGGAGTCCTCTCCGGACTCTTCTTCCGCGAGTTCACGAAGCTCAACGGCTTCCCCGAAGGTGCGCCCACGCAGCTCGGTCTCGCGCACACCCACCTGCTGACCCTCGGCTTCATCGTGCTCCTCATCGTCCTCGTGCTCGAGAAGGTCTTCGCGCTCTCGCGCAGCAGGCTGTTCGGCTGGTTCTTCTGGCTGTACAACGCCGGCGTGATCCTGACATCGGGCATGCTGATCTGGCACGGCATCCTGACCGTGCTCGGAGAGGAGTCGAGCAAGATGATCGCGGGCATCGCCGGAACGGGCCACATCCTGCTCGCCGCCGGGATGGTTCTTCTCTTCCTCGCGCTCGGTCGGGCACTGAAGCGCGATCGCACCGGGGCTGTCATCGCCGCCGAGCCTCTGGCGGTCGCCGCATCGTGAGCGCTGCCGACGCCGTGATCGACGCATCGCCGACGCGCCGCGACTGGCTCGCGCTGGCGGTGCTGTCGATCGGTCTCGGGCTCATCGTGCTCGACGGCACGATCGTCGGCGTCGCCCTGCCCGACATCATCGCCGACCTCGGTCTCGACCTCACCGATGCCCAGTGGGTCAACAGCCTCTACGCGGTCGTGCTCGCAGCTCTCCTCCTGTCGACGGGCAAGCTCGCCGACCGCTGGGGAAGGAAGAACCTCTTCCTCGCGGGGCTCGTCGTCTTCGTCGTCGGGAGCCTCCTGGCCGCCCTGTCGGATGCCGCGGGGCCGCTCATCGCGGCGCGTGCCGTCCAGTCGGTGGGTGCGGCGCTGATCATGCCCTCCACGCTGTCGACCGTGAACGCGGTCTTCCGCGGAAAGTACCGCGCGGCTGCGTTCGGCGTGTGGGGTGCCGTGATCTCCGGTGCCGCGGCCGTCGGTCCGCTCGCCGGCGGAGCGCTGACCCAATGGGCATCGTGGCGCTGGATCTTCCTCGTGAACCTGCCGCTCGGCGCGCTGATCTTCGCCGCCGGCATCCTGACCGTTCCGGCGACCCGTGGCGGACGCGAGCGCCCGGGCGCCGACGTCGACGGCGCACTCCTGTCGGCGATCGGCTTCGGCGCGCTCGTCTTCGCAGTGATCGAGGGTCCTGACCTCGGGTGGTGGGCGCCGAAGCGCGACCTGGAGCTGTTCGGCTGGGTATGGCCGGCGGATGCCGCCGTCTCCGCCGTCCCCGTCGCGTTCGCGATCGCGGCGATCGCGGCGATCGCGCTCACCCTGTTCGTGGTGTGGGAGCGCCATCGTGAGCGCGTGCAACGCTCCGCCCTGCTCGACCTCGACCTGTTCTCGCTGGCGACCTTCTCGTGGGGCAACCTGACCGCCGCGATGGTCGCCGTCGGCGAGTTCGCGATCATCTTCGTGCTTCCGCTGTACCTCATCAACGCCCTCGGGCTCAGCGTCATGGGCGCGGGGTTGGTCCTGGCCGCGATGGCGATCGGCGCCTTCTTCTCGGGCGCGTCCGCGCGTCACCTCGCCGCGCGCTTCGGCTCACCCGGGACCGTCCTGATCGGTCTGGCGCTCGAGCTCGTCGGTGTGCTCGCTCTCGTCCTCCTCATCACCGGATCGACCCCGGGATGGGTCGTGGCGATCCCGCTCGTCGTCTACGGCGTCGGACTCGGACTCGCGTCGGCTCAGCTCACGGGCACGGTGCTGCGCGACGTCCCGGTCGGGGTGTCGGGGCAGGCATCCGCGACGCAGAGCACGGTCCGTCAGATCGGCTCGGCGCTCGGCACAGCCTTCGCCGGGGCGGCGCTGTCGGTCTCGCTCGCTCTCACGCTGCCCTCCGCACTCACCGGCGCCGGTATCACGGGGACCGCCGCCGACGAGCTCGCCGCCTCGACGCGTCAGTCGGCCGGCACCGTCATCGCGCAGCTGCGGGGGGAGGGGTCCTCCGCCGTGGCGGTCGACGCGCTCGCACAGGGATTCGCCGACGCGACGCGCTGGTCGCTCATCGTGGCATCCGTCTTCCTGCTCCTCGGCGTCGTCGGCGCCGCGCGGCTACGCCGCGTTGCGGAACGGTCCTGACGGAGATGAGTCGCGAAGGGAAGGGTGCTCCCTTCCCTTTCCATTATCCCGCACGACCCCGGGCTTGCGGCAAGGCCCCCTCCGTGAGGCAGAATCGCTGATCGCGCGCTCATTTCCTACCGAATCGCGCGCGCGTGACGGGGGAGATGGATGCCGGAAACACACGACAGCGCGAGCGCGTTCAACCTGCCCGAACGGCTGCGGCGCAAGGCCGAACCCGGCGCTGATCGCCGGCGACGAGGCCCGCTTCGCCGCGATCGGTGCGGCGCTCGCGGCGGAGATCGCACGCACGAGCGCGCGTCTCGACGCGCTCCGCCGCGAACCGGCGTCGTCGGGGCAGCGCGCCCTCGAGCGCGATCTCGAGATCCGCGCCGAGTCGGCGCGACTGCGGGTGCTGCAGCGCTTCGGAATCGATGCGTGCATCGGACGGATGGTCGGCGTCGACGGGACCGTCACCTACATCGGTCGGTTCGGCCTCGCGGGGGCCGGCGAAGAGCGTCTGCTGATGGACTGGCGCGCCCCGGCATCCGCCCCCTTCTTCGCGGCGAGCGGCGCCGATCCGATGGGCCTCGCGAATCGGCGGCGCTACCGCTGGAGCGGCGGACGCATCGTGGACTACTGGGACGAGGTCTTCGCCCCCGACGGCGTCGACCACTCGGCCGCCCTCGACGACCAGTCGGCGTTCATCGCGAGCCTCGGCGCGAGCCGATCGGCCAAGATGCGCGACGTGCTCGCGACGATCCAGGCGGATCAGGACGCGATCATCCGCGCCGACGCGCACGGAGCGCTCGTCGTCGACGGCGGGCCCGGCACGGGCAAGACGGTCGTCGCGCTCCACCGCGCCGCGCACCTGCTCTATGCCGACGCTCGTCTGGAGCACGGCGGCGGCGGCCTGCTGTTCGTCGGGCCGCATCGCCCCTACGTCGCGTACGTCGACGACGTGCTGCCGAGCCTCGGCGAGGACGGCGCGCTCGTGTGCGCCCTCGACGACCTGGTCGCCGTCGCGGGCGGCGCGCGGGAGGAGGCGGATGCTGCGGTGCGCCGTACGAAGGGCGACGGCCGCATGATCGCTGCGGTCGAGGCCGCTGTGCGCCTGTGGCAGCGCCCGCCGCGCCGCCCCCGCGCCGTCGAGACCGCGTGGGGTGCCGTTCCCGTCACGGGCGCCGACTGGGTCGAGGTCTTCGCCGACGCCGACACGACGCCGCACAACGTGCTGCGCTCACGAGCGTGGAACCGCCTGCTCGATCTCCTCGAGGAGCGCATCGAGGACGACGGCGGCGGCGAGGCGCGCGACCCGTGGGCGGAGCAGGGCTTCGACGCGTACGGGTCGGGGTGGGACGAGGACGAGTCGGTGCGCGAGACGCTCGAGAACGACGCCGACCTGCACGAGCTGTTCGACCGCGCCTGGCCGCTTCTCGACCCCGACGCGCTCCTGCGCGGGCTGCTGTCCACTCCGGACATGCTCCGCCGGTGCGCACCGTGGATGAGCGCGGGTGAGATCGCGGTGCTCTCCGCGGCCCGCGACACCTCCTGGACGGACGTCGATCTGCCGCTTCTCGACACCGCCCGCATCCTCGTCGGCGACCCGCACGCGGAGGTCCGTGCCCGCCGGGCGCAGCGGGAGGCCGCTGTAGAGAAGAGGATCATGTCCGACGTCGTCGCCGACCTCATCGCGGCGGACGACGGCGACCTGCGCATCATGTCGATGCTGCGCGGGCAGGACCTGCGCCGCACCCTGACCGCGTCCACGGCATCCGCCGGCGACCCCTACGCGGGCCCCTTCGCCCACATCGTCGTCGACGAGGCGCAGGAGCTGACCGATGCGCAGTGGCGCATTCTGCTGCGCCGGTGCCCCTCCGGCAGCCTCACGATCGTGGGCGATCGCGCCCAGGCGCGGCACGGATTCACCGAGTCGTGGGAGCAGCGACTCGAGCGCGTCGGCGTCGGACGCACGAGCGTCGAGACCCTGACCGTGAACTACCGCACCCCGGAAGAGGTGATGGATGCCGCGGGCCCCGTCATCCGCGCGGCGCTGCCCGACGCGAACGTGCCGACGTCGATCCGGCGCACCGGCGTGCCCGTGCGCCTCGGCCGCCGGAACGAGCTCGACGATGTCGTAGCCGAGTGGGAGCGGCGAAACGACGACGGGACGGCGGTCGTGATCGGCGCGCCGGACTTCGCTCCGCGCGAGCGCGTGCGGTCGCTCGACCCCGTGCGCGTGAAGGGGCTCGAGTTCGACCTCGTCGTGCTCGTCGACCCCGCCGGGTGGGGAGAGGGCCTCACGGGCGCGGTCGACCGCTACGTCGCGATGACACGGGCGACGCAGCGGCTCGTCATCCTCGAGGGATGAGGGATCTGCTCAGCGCTGAACCGGCTCAGGGCTCAACCGGCTCAGGGCTGCCACAACCCCACGGCGCAGAGCAGTCGGGTCTCGTCGTCGGCGCCCTCGGGCGGGTCGATCGCGGGCGGAAAGACCCCGAACTCTCGCCACTCGTCGGCGTGCGACACGACATGCTCGTTCAGGCCCGCGATGAGCTCGGGCGAGAAGCGGAACGGGATGCCGAGCAGCTTCGCGATCAGCCATGCCTGGAACGCGCGGTAGGTGGCGAGGTGGGCGAATCCCTCCGCCGCCGGGTAGTCGCCGTAGGTGAAACGGAACGTGTCGGCCGTGGCGCCGGCTCGTACCGCCGCTCCCGCCTCGTCGTTGAGGGCGTCGTATGCGGCGACGGGGTCGTCGCCGAGAAGATCGGCATCGGCGAACGGGTCGCCGTCGGCGGCGGAGCGCCCGGCGATGACGCCCGGGATCCACGCCTCGTCGTAGGCGTGCCGCGAGATGATGTCGCGAATGGTCGGGTCGGGGATCTGGGTCCACTCCTGCGGCGCGGGCGCGGACAGGTGGCGGGCGGTGAGCTGATCGACAACGTCCCGCAGGGCGGCGTCGGAGGCGAGGAAGAGCTGCTCCGGTGTCATGGCGCCGACGCTAGCGGCAACCACCCCCACGCACCACGCGCTCGCCCCGCCGCCCCCATCCGGGGCGTGCGTACGATGGCGGGATGAGAATCGTCCTCACCGGTGCGACCGGGTACATCGGCTCCTCCGTCCTTGCGGCGCTCGTCGCGCGCGGCCATGACGTGATCGCGCCGGTGCGCAGCGCGGCATCCGCCGCCACGGCGACGGATGCGGGTGCCTCCGCCGTCGTCGGTGACATCACCGATCCGGGCTGGTTCACTCCGCTCCTGCACGACGCCGACGCCGCGATCCACCTCGCCGCGTCGCGCGCGGGTGACGGTGCGCAGTTCGACGGTGCCGTCGCGGATGCCGTGATCGCCGCCTTCGGCGGCACCGGCAAGCCGTACATTCACACCGGCGGCCTCTGGATCCACGGGCCCTCCGACGATCTCACCGAGGAGACCCCCTTCAATCCGCCCGCCCTCGTCGCATGGCGCGAGGGCGTGGAGTCGCGGCTCGAGGCCGCCGACCTGGAGCTCTCGATCGTCGAGCCGGGCATCGTCTACGGGCACGGCGCGGGCATCCCGGCATCCCTCGCCGATGCGCCGAAAGATGCCGAGGGCCGTCTCACCGTCGTCGGCGACGGCAGGCAGCACTGGCCGACGGTGCACGTCGACGACGTCGCCGACCTCTACGCGTTGATCGTCGAACGACCCGCGCCGGCCGGTCGCGTGCTCGCACTGAGCGGACAGAGTCCGACGGTTGCCGAGATCGGCGAGGCGTTCGCGGATGGCCCGGTCGTTCCCGAGGGCCCGGATGCCTCGCGCACCCGACTGGGTGCGGGCTACGCCGACGCGCTCATGCTCGACCAGCAGGGGAGCGGCGCGAAGGCCCGTGCGCTCGGCTGGTCGCCCTCGCGCGCATCGCTTCTCGACGAGATCCGGTCGGGGCGGTACGCGGCGACGGCCGACGAGTGACCCCGGCGAGCCTCGAGGAGATCGCGCCCGGGGTTCTCGTTGCGACGAGCCGCCGGATGTCGACGACCTCGACCGTCATCGTCGGGCGAGCCGGCGACGCGCTGCTCGTCGACCCTGCGTGGATGCCGGATGAGCTGGAGTCGCTGTCCGCGGCGCTCGTCGCGCGCCGACTTCGCGTCGTCGGCGGATTCGCAACGCACGCGCACCACGACCACCTGCTGTGGCACCCGGGGTTCGGCTCGGGCCCCCGCTGGGCATCGCTCGCGACGGCGCGCATCGCGGCATCCGAGCGCGAAGATCTGGTCGCCGCTCTCGGCGACGAATTCGACGGAGAGCTCTCGGCCCTGATGGGGCGGGTGACGGGCGTCGCGGGGGCGATTCCCGCCGAGTCCGTGCCGGCGGATGTCGAGATCGAGCTGGTCGTGCACGACGGGCACGCCCCCGGGCACACCGCGCTCTGGCTGCCCGGCCCGCGCATCCTGATCGCCGGCGACATGCTGAGCGACATCGAGCTGCCGCTGCCGTTCTGGCCCGACGATCTTCCCGCCTACCTCGCCGCGCTCGACGTGCTCGCGCCGTATGCGGAGCGTGCGGCTGTCGTGGTCCCGGGCCACGGCCGCGTCGGAACCGATGCCGCCGCGCGGCTGGCCGCCGACCGCCGCTACCTCGAGGACATGGTCCGCAGCGGGGCATCCGACGATCCGCGCACCCGCCTGCCGGCGATGGCGGACGACCATGCCCACATGGAGGCCCTCGCCGAGGAGCATCGCGCGGGTCTACGCTCGCCGCATGTGCCGCAACATCCGCGTCCTCCACAACTTCGAACCGCCGACGACCGATGACGAGGTGCGCGAGGCCGCACTGCAGTTCGTCCGCAAAGTGAGCGGATCGACGCGCCCCTCGCGCGTCAACGCCGAGCCGTTCGACCGCGCGATCGATGAGATCGCCCTCGCCACTCGGCGGCTTCTCGACGCCCTGGTGACGAACGCGCCGCCCAAGAGCCGCGAAGCCGAAGCGATCAAAGGCCGGGCGCGCCACGAGGCGCGGATGGAACGCGAGGTGCGCATCCGCACGGCATCCTGAGCGGGCGCCTCAGCTTCGCTGATCGAATGCTCCGTCTGCGGCGGGGGCGAGTGCGGCGCGCGACTGCGGTCGGATGCCGCGGACGATGAGGTACACGGCGAGCCAGATCTCGAACGCGAAGATCGGCAGGGCGCAGATGCCGGCGATCGTTCCGTTGAGCGGAATGAGGCCGAACAGCTGGGCGATATCGCTCGTCAGGACGAGCGCCCCACCGACCATCCCGAGAATCGCGAGCGCGCGCGGCACGGCGCCGGCTGACAGCAGCAGCGATCCCAGCACGATCGTGTTCACGCCGATGACGAGACCCTGACCGACGAGGAACGACGCTGTGTGCACCGCGGTGAGCGCGGATGTCGCCTCCGCCGAGAGCGGCGCGAGCGTTCGAGCGACCATCGGGAGCGTGCCCGCGAGGATCACGGCGGCCTCGAGGCCCCGCAGCGCGACGAACGTCGCGGCACGGGCCGGCCCCGAGGCGCGCAGCAGCAACCAGAGCAGGATGCCGGTGCCGAGGCATCCGAGCGCCAGGAGGAACTCGAGCGCCACCCCGAGGGTCAGCGCGCCGGCGCCGTAGGCGGCGACGGCTCCCACCGAGGTGACGTGCGTGACCAGGTAGAGCGCACCCGTGGTGCGCGCGTACGTCCGGGCGATGTCGTTCATGATGCCTCTCTGTGGGTATACGGCGTATACCCACCCTCGCTGAGGATAGGGTTTACGGTGTATACGTGTCAACCACCGCCCGTCGCCCGACGCTCGATCGGGGCACCGTGGTCTCGACCGCCATCGCCCTCGCCGACGCGCGGGGACTCGAAGCGACCACCATGCGAGGGCTCGCCGATGTCCTCCGGGTGACCCCGATGGCGCTCTACAAGCACGTCGCGCACCGCGAGCAGCTGATCGACGAGATGGTCGACCACGTCGTCGGCGCCATCGGCGAGCCCACCGACGGGGTGAGCGGAGCGAATGCCGCGGACTGGCGCGTCGGGGTGCGCAGACGCATCCTCGCGGCACGCGCCGCCCTGTCCGTCCATCCGTGGGCGCGCGACGCCATCGAGACGAGGACGACGGCGAGCCCCGTCGTCCTCGCGTACATGGACGCGCTCATGGCCATGATGTTCGCCGGGGGACTCTCCGCCGACCTCGTGCATCATGCGATGCACGCCCTCAGCACGCGGATGTGGGGCTTCACGCGCGATGTCATGCCGACCCCGACGGTCCCCGACGACCCGGCGGAGCGTGCGGCGGCGCTGGATGCCTTCATGACCGCCTACCCCGCCATTGCCCGCATGATGACGGCGGCTCCCCACGCCGGGCAGGCATGCGACGACGATGAAGAGTTCGCCTTCGCGCTCGACCTGCTCCTGGACGGCGTCCAGCGCCGTCACGAGGCGGGGTGGACCTCCGTCTGAGGAGCCGTTGCGCTACGACGCCCGCGCACTGACGCGCGCCCGCGCACTGACGCGACGAGCACGCCGCCGATGAGCAGCAGACCTCCTGTGATCTCCGCCGCGTTCGGGATCTGACCGAGCAGCAGCGCCCCCGCGCTCATCGCGACCACCGGTGCGAGGAGCACCCACGGCACGACAGCCGCCGAGCGGTTGCGGGAGAGCAGGGCGTTCCAGATCGAGTACCCGATGAGCGTGCAGAGCCCCGCCGTGTACAGCGTCGACAGGGCCGCCGTCCAGCCGAAGGCGGCGAGGCCCGCCCCGATCGCGGCCGGACCCTCGACGAGCAGCGAGAGGGCGAGCGCGGGAACCGGGACGACGAGGGCCGACCAGACCGTGAGCGAGAGGCTGCCCGCGCGGCCTGGGCCCGTGACGACGCCGGCGCGCCGCGAGATCACGTTGCCGATCGCCCAGGATGCCGCAGCAGCGAGAGCCAGTGCGACGGCCAGGGCGGGAGCCTGCCCGCCGCGGCCCGCCGCGACGATCGCGAGGCCGACGACACCGAGCGCCACGCCGACCAGTTGAGGGCGTGTGGGGCGCTCGCGCAGCGCGAGCGCCGCGAACACGATCGTGAAGACCGCCTGCGCCTGCAGCACGAGTGCGGCGAGCCCGGGCTGCAGGCCGAGGGCCATCGACGTGTAGAGCAGACCGAACTGGCCGAGCGACATGAACAGCCCGACGCCGACGATCGTGCGCCACGACGTGCGCGGGCGCGGCACGAAGACGACCGCCGCCGACACCACGAGGAAGCGGATCGCGACGAACAGCAGGGGCGGCACGCCCTGCATCCCCCAGTCGATGACGACGAAGTTGAACCCCCACAGGGCGGCGACGGCGGCGGCCAGGATCGTGTCGCGTCTGTTCACGTCTCCACTTCAGCGCCCGCACCGATGAAGCACAAGCGATTATTTCTACGATTGATCGTGTAGCTTCGCTTCATGATCGATCTCGAGGCCGTGGTCTCGCTCCGCGCTGTCGCGACCGGCGGCAGCGTGTCCGCCGCGGCGAGCACCCTCGGATTCACCCCCTCGGCGGTGTCGCAGCAGATCAAACGCCTGGAACGCGAGATCGGGGTCGCGCTCCTCGAACGCGTCGGGCGCGGTGTCGTGCTGACGGATGCCGGGACGCGGCTCGTCGTGGCATCCACGCCCATTCTCGAAGGGCTCGACCGCCTCGGCGCAGACCTGCAGCTGACCGGGGGTCAGGAGCACGTCACCGGCGAGATCCGGCTGGCCGCGTTCTCGACGGTCGTGCGGGGACTCATGATCCCCACGATCGCCGGTCTCCGTGAGCGGCACCCGGGCCTCTCGTTGCCGCTGCGCGAGAGCGAGCCGTGGGAGACCATCGCGCTCGTGGCATCGGGGCAGCGCGACCTGGGTGTCGTGCACCGGTGGGGAGGTGTCGCTCTCGCGATGCCCGAGCCTCTCGTCGCGACCCCGCTGTTCACCGACGTCGCCGATGTGATCCTGCGCCGCGACCACCCGCTCGCGGACCGCGCGGTTCTGCACCCCGAAGACCTCGCCGGCGAGGCCTGGGTCGCGACATTCGAGGCGACGATCTGCCGGCAGTGGCTGCGGCGTCTGTTCGACGGCGTGCCCGGCGCTCCGCGCATCGCGCACGAGTCGATGGAGTTCGAGAACCACGTCGCGTTCGCCCGCGCCGGCGGCATCGTCGCGCTCGTCCCCCGCCTCGGCCGGGGCGAGCTCGGCCCGGACCTCGTGGCGATCCCGACGGCGGGCCCCGCCTCGACACGCGACGTGCTGGCCGTCCACCGTCGCACGCAGGGCGACTCGCCGGCCCTGCGCGCCGTGCTCGACGAGCTCGTCGACCGGACGCGCGCGTTCGGCTGACGCGCGCGGCCCGGCGCGGAGTCTCAGGCGTGGGTGGCCGCGTGCGCGTGGTCGTCCGCCGGCGCGACCGGCGGGCGCCAGACGAGCACCGCCACGATCACGACGAGGATGATCGCGGTGAGCGCGAACGGCACGGGGATGAGCGGATCGACGAGCACGAGCACGGCGCCGACCGGCACCACGGTGTTCACGACGGGGTCGGCGACCCGCCGTATCGCGAGGAGCCATACCCCCAGGATGAACACGGCGATCGGGATGCTGTACGCGAACGACGCCCACGGCGCGTGGAGCTCGCTATGACCGGTCTACACGTCGATCTCCACCTCGATGCCCGCGGAGAACGCGCCGGCCGCGGCGAAGATGAAGTAGTGCCCGTAGCCGTAGGCGATCGACTGGCGGAGGTTGCCGATCGCGTGGTGGTGCGGCGGCCAGAAGTAGATCCACCACAGCGCCGCCGTCGCGACGAGGGCGAGCACCGCGATGCCGATGAGAGGGGCGATCGACTCGGCATCCTCGAGCGCATGGATGATGGCGTTCGCCGAGGCGAGCAGGCTCTCGCCGAGGACGATCAGCGTGAAAAGTCCGTAGCGCTCGGTGATGTGGTGCGGATGCCAGGGCGTGTTGCCGTGGCGCTCGGCGATGATCGGCACGGAGATCTCCGCCACGACGAGCACGACGATCGCGGCGGGCACGAGCGACGCGGGCACGAGCAGCGAGAGCAGCCACAGCACCTGGACGAGGGCGATGCCGCCGGCGTAGGTGAGAGTCGTGCGGCGCAGCTCGCCCCCGCTGTGGGAGGCGCGCAGCCACTGGGCGAGCAGGGCCAGGCGCATCACGACGTAGCCGATCACCATGATCGTGAAGTCGTTGTGCTCGAACAGCGGTGGGATCCCCGCCGCGAGGACGAGCACGCCGCTCATCTGCAGGATCGTGAGCACCCGATAGAGCCAGTCGTCGGTGTCGAACGACGTCGCGAACCAGGTGAAGTTCATCCACGCCCACCAGATCGCGAAAAACACGACGGCGAAGTGGATGAGACCCTCCCGCACGTGGTCCTCGGTCAGGGAGTGGTGCAGCTGGACGGCCGCCGTGCTGATCGCGATGACGAAGACGAGGTCGAAGAAGAGCTCGAGGCTGGATGCCGCCCGGTGCGGCTCGTGTGCGTCGCGCGGCCGCATGGGCAGGAGCCGGAATCGCGAGTGGTGCGGGCTGGACGCGGATCTCATCGCGCCAGAGTAGTGGGTGAGGGCGGTTCGCCGTCGCGCGCCGGCGACATCCTTGAGCCGGATCATCCGTCCGGCGTTGTCCGGAGCTGCTGTTCTCCACAGATTCCGCAACCCCTCACCACGCGCCTGCTCCGACCGGTAGCCTCGTGCGCGGGCGGATGTCGGAGGTGCCGGTGGCTGACGAGGCCGAGACGATCTATGAACTGCGCGACGAACTCGCGCGCGACGCGCAAGCGTACGAGGATGCCGCTGCGCGCTCCCTTCCGACGGAGGCGTCGGACGACGCCGAGATGATCCACGTGCGAGTCGCCGACGACGGGGTGCCGACGATCACCGTCCGCGACGGGTGGCTCTCCGCATACGAGCCCGGCGAACTCGCGGGGGAGATCATGGCGACGCTCGGGCGCTTGAGCCAGGCGCGTCTCGAGGCCTGGGCGGTCGGAGCCGGGGAGGCTCTCGACGTCGAGCGTCGCAACACGCCTGTCCCTCCGCTGAGCGAGACCACCGCCGGCAAGGTGAAGGCGGCCCTCGAGGCCGAGAAGGATGAGAGCGTCGCGATCACCGCGATGCTCGAGCGGGTGCTCACGATGCTCGACGACATCGCCGACAATCTCGACTCCGGTTTCGACGAGGCGCTGCGCAAGGGTCAGGCGACGGCAGCGGGCACGTCGTCGGGGCGGTCGGTGATCGTCCAGGTCGCCCCGAGCGGTGACCTGCGGTCGATCGAGCTTTCGGAGCGGTGGCTCGAGGCGACCAGTGCCGATCAGATCAGCCGCGAGATCACTGCGGCGATCGCCATGGCTCGCGATCAGACCCCGCCCTCGGAGGGACCGCTGGACGGGACCGCTCTCGCTGCGTACCAGCGGTTCGTCGACGACCACGATGCCCTCGTGCGCTTCTTGAACGGAAAGGACTGACGATGGATCCCGAACTGAAGGTCGCGTTCGAGGCGCTCGCACAGGACGCGTCGACATGGGACGGTGTCGGAGAGGCGCTGTCGACGGCCCGCGCCGACATCGACGCGATCGACGTGTACCGAGGGGCGTTCTCGTTCGCCGGGCTCGACCTCGCCGATTCGTACGCGGAACTGCACGCCACCGTGGTCACTCTTCTCGGCGACGGCGCAGAGGCGACGCACGCCGGCGCGGATGCGCTTCGCGCCGTCCGCGACGACTTTCTGCGGTACGAAGACATCGCCCAGAGCGAGCTGTACGCCCTCTGGCAGCCGGTCCGCTGAGACCAGGAACGAGACGAGCCGTGAATCCCGCCGATAAGGTCATCGAGCTGCTCCAGAAGATCCAGGAGAAGATCGAGCAGATCACCCGCCTGGTCAACGCCGTCCTCAGCCGCATCACGTCCTTCCTGAGCTGGGTCGCCGACAGGCTCCGCGACGGCTGGAACACCATGCTCGCCAAGCTCGGCGAGTTCTGGGACTGGTTCACCGACAAGCTCTCGTACGTCGGCAACCCCTTTCTGCTCAACGGCGCGGCCGACGGATGGAAGCAGGCGGCCGCGAAGGTCGCTCGACTCAACGACGACATCACCGATCTGAACCTGTCGGTCGACGACCGGTGGACGGGCCGCGCTGCGGAACAGTACACGCAGTCGATCGAGCCGCAGCGCCGCGCGAACACGTCGATCATGTCCGATTTCGCGGAGAACATCGCGGGCGCCATGACGACCATGGCGGGGGCGATCATCGCGTTCTGGGCGGGTATCGCCATCGCGATCATCGCCCTGCTGAGCGCGCTCGCCGGCGCGGCCGTCGCCACCGGCACGATCATCGGTCTGCCCGCCGTGCCGGTGCTGATCACGCTGGGCATCGTCGCCTTCCTCGTCGCCGCCGGCAGCGGTGTCGCGATCCTCTACGTGTCGGCGGGTGGGGCTCGCTCGACTCTGCGCTCGACCTCGGCGGGCATCACCAGCTGGCCGAAGATCGCGATGCAATGACCGAGCGCTCCCTACAGTCCTTCCGCTCCCGCAGGCCGGGCGTCACGGCGACGGTCGCCGTGATCATCGGGGGGCTGGTGGCCGTCCTCGCGGCGCTGCTGCTCTGGGGGGCCGCCAGGGACGGCGCGCTCGTCGGGCCCGGCGCGGCCATGCTGCTCCTCGCGGTGCTCAGCGCCGTCACCGGCATCGTCGGGTTCCGTGTCGCGCGCGCTCCTCGCGAGGCCGCTCCGATGACCGGTCCGTTGCAACTGCTCACGATCCTGGTCTTCGTCGTGGGTGTGACAGGCGCGGTTCTCGGCGTCGTGATCGGAGGCATCCAGGGGTCGATACCGGCGATCGGCACGGGGGTGCTGACACTCGTTCTCGGCCTCGTCATCGCCCTGCAGGGGGCGCTCCTGTACGGCGCGGCACAGCACGGCGCCTGACCCGGCCCCGCTTGCGCCTGAGCAGTGCCGATTCGTTGGTCCTCGGCACCCGGGCATCCGCTCAGACCCGCTCGATACACTCTCCTGTGCCCGAAAACCCCTCCATCGACCCCGCTGAGCTCGAGATCGCGCTGCGCGTGATCGCCGCGACCGCCGACCTCGACCCGGAGGACCCCGACTACATCGCCCTGCGCCGCGCCACGGGGAAGATGTACAAAGACGTGAAGCGGCAGGCCCGCAAGGACAAGCGCCAGCGCATCGCCGACGCCGATCGCGCCGTCGTCGCGGCGACCGCCACGGGCGCCCCCGACCGCATCGACGACGAGACGCGCGGCATCCCGCTCGCCGCCCGCACCGCGGCTCCCACAGCCGGCGAGCTCATCAAGCCGCGCGCCTGCTACATCTGCAAAGAGCTCTACACGACGGTGGATGCCTTCTACCATCAGCTCTGCCCGGACTGCGCGGCCATGAGTCACGAGAAGCGCGACGCGCGCACCGACCTCACCGGCCGCCGTGCGCTGCTGACCGGCGGGCGCGCGAAGATCGGCATGTACATCGCGCTGCGACTGCTGCGCGACGGCGCGCACACGACCATCACGACCCGCTTCCCCCGCGACGCGGTGCGCCGCTTCTCAGCCCTGCCCGACTCGGCGGACTGGATCCATCGCCTCAAGATCGTCGGCATCGACCTGCGCGACCCGGCCCAGGTGATCGGACTCGCCGACGCCGTCGCGGCCGACGGCCCGCTCGACATCCTCATCAACAACGCGGCGCAGACGGTGCGGCGCTCCGCCGGGGCGTACAAGCCGCTGGTGGATGCCGAGCTGGCGCCGCTGCCCCAAGGCCCGCTGCCCGAGCTGCTCACGTTCGGGCACACGAACGACGCGCACCCGCTGGCCCTCGCGCAGTCGGTGTCGAGCCACCCGATCCTGGCGGCCGCCGCACCTGCTTCTGAAACGCTCAGTGCGGAGACCCTGACCGCCGAGGCGATGGCGGCCGGCTCGTCGTCGCTCGAGCGCCTCGCAGCCGGCACCGCGATCGACGCGGGGGGTCTCGTGCCCGACGAGAACCACATCAACAGCTGGACCCAGTCGGTCGACCAGGTCGAGCCTCTCGAGATGCTCGAGGTGCAGCTCGCGAACATGACGGCACCGTTCCTGCTCGTCAGTCGCCTGCGCCCCTCGATGGCCGCCGCGACGGCCCGACGCAAGTACATCGTCAACGTCTCGGCGATGGAGGGCGTCTTCGGCCGCGGGTACAAGGGCCCGGGGCATCCGCATACCAACATGGCCAAGGCTGCTCTGAACATGCTGACGCGGACGAGCGCGCGCGAGATGTTCGAGACCGACGGCATCCTCATGACCGCCGTCGACACCGGTTGGATCACCGACGAGCGCCCGCACTTCACGAAGGTGCGCCTCGCCGAGGAGGGCTTCCACGCGCCGCTCGACCTCGTCGACGGTGCGGCCCGCGTCTACGACCCGATCGTGCGCGGCGAGGCCGGCGAGGATCTGTTCGGCATCTTCCTGAAGGACTACCGCAAGAGCTCGTGGTGAGCGAACCGCACCTCGAACACCGTGCCGGGGTCGACACGGATCGACGCGGCGTCCGGCAGCATCGCCTGCAGGTCCGTCGAGGGAGCGCCCACCAACCAAGTCGTCGACGGGTCGAGTCCGCGCACGAGCTTCTCGTGCGTCCAGGCCAGGAGCGATGTGCCGCCGGGCTCGGGTGACGTCGCCAGTTCGAGATCGCCCCGACCCGGGTCGGTGGCGCTCGCCACGATGAGACGCTGATCCGCGGCCGCCGCGACCGCATCCTCTCGCGTGCCCGTACCGGCTGCGAGGCGCACGGCGGCGAGTTCGAGCGCCGTGAGGAGGCGGCTGCCCGGAGCGGCAGATGCCGGCTCGGGCGAACCGTCCCGCACCGCGGCGAGGTCCGCTGGGGGGATCTCGCACGCAGGCTGAGATCCGGGGTTGACCACGATGCCTGCGCCGCCCTTGACGCCTGCGGCGAGGATTCCGCCGCGGACCCACATCGGCCGGAGGTCGGGCCGCGCGTGCGCGCCGACGCGATCCGGGGAGGTGAACACCGCCACCAGCGGCGTTCCCGACGCGGACTGCAGCATCAGCGGCTCGAGCGTCGACGAATCCGCGTAGGTCAGCACCAGCACGGGCCAGCCGGACAGCGTGGCCAGCACGTCACTGAGCGGGATCGCCCCGAGCCGCCAGGCCGTCAGCGTCGATTCGAGCCCCGGTTCGGCGGGGCGACCGAGGAGGGTCAGGACGGGGTCGGCGGCGGTCACGATGCTCGCTCTCTCTCGGGGAGGACGGGGAGGTCCAGCACATCGGGGCGCGGCATCGTCGCACGCAGCCAGGAATCGATCGTCGCGAGCGCCTCCTCGACCCGGCGCGGCTGGCCGTCGGCTCCGAACGACCGTCCGAACGCGCCGTCCAAGCCGCCTCCGGTCGCGATCCAGCCGGTGACGCCGCCATGACGGCCCAGGCGCACCTCGACTCGGAAGGTGTCAGTCGGGCGCAGGGAGTAGGTGACGCCGCCGTATTCGGGCACGCGGAGCACGGGGGCATCCGGCCACCATGCCTGGATGCGCTCGCCCAAGGCCTTCTCGTCGATGTGGTCGAGCGGATCGACGCCATGCGAACGCAGGGTGCGGGCGTCCAATGCGGCCTGGCGTCGCTCCTGCCAGGTGAGCGCGGGGCCGGCGGAGGCCAGCGACCGCGCGGGCGCCGTGTGCGCCGTGGGGGCCAGCGCTTCATCGGAGGCGAGTTCATGGATGGTGCGATCGATGTCGGAGAGGAGGGCCTCGAGGTCGTCCGACGTCGTCCGGGTGAGGTACCCGCTGAGATCGCGATCCCACCCGATCAGACGGGCGGTGAACGCACCGGGCTCGGCCGCGGCGCGCAGGTACACGTCGAACAGCGCGAAGAGCTTCACCTGCACGAGGTCGCCGGAGACGAGGACAGCGACGATCGCAGCGCCCCACCGAGCCCGGACGCGGGAGACGATGAGGTCGGTGACGGAAGGGGCATCCGTCATCATCGCGGAACCGCGGTGCCGTGCGGACCGAGTGTCGGGACCCATTCGTAGAGGCCCGCGAAAGGCCCGTTCGCGTCGAAGATGTGACGGAACTCGCTTCCGAGCGCGCCGCTGACGACGTTCCCGCTCGCGTCGAGGGGCGAGTGCGAGAACTGGATGTTCATCCGCGACGTCATCACGTCGTCGAGGAACGGAGCGTTGAGGGTCTCGAACATGTCGCTGTTCGACAACCCGTTCGCGTTCTGCACGGCGCCCCAGAGGTCCACGCCCTCGTCGGTGGTGCCGAGCTCGAAGTACGCGGACCCGTTGTCGCGCGCGACGTTCGCGTAGCTGGTCGGGGCATCGCCCTCCCAACGCCCGAGGACCGCCGTGTCGGCATCCATGTTGTGGAACGCCTGCTGATAGACCTGCTCCGGATCGGAGAGATCGAAGGGCCATGTGTCGGGGTCGTCGACGTCGAACGGCTTCTTCCCGGGCGGGACCGCGCCGTCGACGGGCGTCCGCGGCGGCGCACCATCGGGCAGATCGGGCAGGTCGGGCGCGCGCGCGGCGTCGGGTGCTCCGGCGTGCGTGCGGGGACCGCCGGGGAGCACCTTGGAGGTGAGTGCGGCGAGCTCGTCCCACGAGCTGCGCAGGCTCTTCAGCAGGGTGCCGAGCTTGCCCATCGCCTCGAGGAGCGCGGTGAGCTTCGTGCCGACCTTCGCGCTCAGCGAGGCGACACGCGTGGAGACCTGGCCGACGATGACGGGCGTCGCGAGTCCGAGGGTGAACACGGCTTCGGCGGCCCACGAGATGATCGAGCCGACCAGCTGTGCGATGACGTCTCTGACGAGGTCGTGGACGACTTGGACGATCGTCGACGCGATCGTGAGCCCGGTCGACATCGCACCGGCCCAGGTGCCCGCCGCGCCGATGTGCGCCGCGGCATCCGTTTGGAAGCGTCGGTAGGCGTCGATCGCCTCGCCGGCGAGCGGGTCGACGTCGGAGAGTACGCGCGTCAGCTCCTGCGCCGAACCCGCGAGCTGTGCCGAGATGTTCGCCCACGTCTGCGCGAATCCCTGAACCTCGCCGGCGTCTCCCGTCAGGTCGTTCAACCAGCCCTTGAGCGGCTCGAGATGATCCATCAGCCAGCCGAGACCGGCGGCGATCAGCGAACCGATCGGGTCGATCGCCATCGCGACGGTGTCCAGCACCGCGGTGAACGCGGCGACCCCGCCCGCGACCCAGTCGCCCGACTCGATCGCCGCCGCGACCTGAGAACCGCTGTCGAGGATGCCCGCGCCCGACAACGGCGTGGCGGTGTCGACGGGCCCGGCGACCAGCGGATTCGGCGGAGTCACCCCGTCAGCCTAATCATCCGCACGCCCGACCGGAACCCGGCCGCGCTCGGCTACGCGTCCGGGAGGAAGTAGGTCGCGGCGAGCGGCGCGACGTCGAGGGCGGATGCCTCGGCCCGGGTCACCCAGCGGACCTCGTCGATCTCGGCATCCGCGACGGGGGTCTGACCGCCGATGTCGACGCGGTAGACATCGGCCACCACGAGGAAGCCGGGCTCGTTCGCGGCCGCCGCAGTGAACTCCCCGAGGGGTGCGAGCGCGCCCAGCCCGAGGCGCAGTCCGAGCTCTTCGCGCAGCTCGCGCACGAGTGTCACGTCGGGGGTCTCGCCCGGCTCGGGCTTGCCGCCGGGCTGCATGAACGCGGTCGTGCCCGCCTTGCGCACGAGCAGCAGGCGGCCGTCGACGTCGGTGATGACGGCCGCCGACACGCGGATCGAGCCGGGGGATGCCGCGGCGCCGGAAGCAGGAGTCACGCCCTCACGCTACCGCCGCGGGCGAGGCCCGCCCGTCGCGGAGTCGCGCTCGTAGGCTGGAACCATGTCGTCCGCACCCCTCGCGCTCCCGCTCGTCCGCCGCTCGCCCGAGGAGCTCGGCATCCCCGCCGCGGCGCTCCTCGCGCTCGCCGACCGGCTCGCCGAGGAGGGTCTCGACCCGCACGCGCTGCTCGTCGCCCGCCACGGCGCGGTCGCGTTCGAGGCGGCCTGGGCGCCCTACCGACTCGACCGGCCGGCGCTCGTCTACTCGGCGTCGAAGACGTTCACGTCGCTCGCGATCGGGTTCCTCGCGGACGAAGGGCGGCTGTCGTTGTATGCCGCGGCCGCGGACCTCCTCGCCGTGCCGGCCCCGCTCGGCGCCCCCGTGATCACCGTGCGGCACCTCCTCACGATGAACACGGGACACACGAGCGCGCAGATCGACGCCCTCGGAGACGACCCGCGCGAGCTTCTGCGCGTCGCACCGGACGCCGTGCCGGGCTCGCATTTCGCATACAGCTCGCCCGCCACGCATGCTCTCTCGGCGATCGTCACCGCCCTGACGGGCGAAGCGCTGACCGCGTACCTCCGCCCCCGGTTGCTCGACCCGCTCGGCATCGGGCAGCGGTGGATGCGCCCGCGCGGCGGCATCGAGCACGGGGCGTCCGGTTACCACCTCACCGTCGAGGACCTCGCCCGCGTGGCGATGATGCTCGCTTCGGGCGGCGCTTTCCGCGATACGCAGGTCGCGCCGGCCTGGTACGTCGAGGAGATGAGCCGAGCGTGGTCGGTGACGGCCGACTTCGACGGGCCCGCGGCAGCCGACGGCGAGGTGGGCGACTGGAGCCGCGGATACGGGTACCAGGTGTGGCGGAGCGCCCACGGCTTCCGTCTCGACGGCGCCGCTGGGCAGTTCGGGCTCGTCATCCCCGAGCATGACCTCGTCATCGCCTACCAGGGCGCGGCGGCCGACACGCAGGCGACGCTGCGGGCGTTCTGGGCCTTCGTCGATGCCGTCGCGGTCGCCGACGCCGCCGGAGGGGCAGACCCGGCGCTCGATGCCTCGCTCGATGCCGCGGGCAAGACCGCCTCGGTGGCATCCATCGTGCGCGACTCCTGGGACGCGCGTGACCGCATCGCGCCGTGGCCGTGGGAGTCGCCGTTCGACTCGAACGGCCTCGCCCTGTTCAATGCAATGGTTGCCGTGGTTCGCAAGGACGGCAAGGGCTTCGTGGTGAAGTCCTCCGACCTCCTGGCCGAACGCCGCACCGGCAAGCAGGTGCTGGTGGTGGA
>QFPD01000381.1 GCA_003248845.1 Microbacterium sp.
CGCGTGCCCCTCGTCGACGGACACGGCAACTTCGGCTCCCTCGACGACGGCCCCGCGGCGGCGCGATACACCGAGGCTCGCCTGGCCCCCGCGGCGCTCGCGCTCACCGAGAACCTCGACGAAGACGTCGTCGACTTCATCCCGAACTACGACGGTCAGTTCCAGCAGCCCGCCGTTCTGCCTGCGGCGTTCCCGAACCTTCTCGTCAACGGCGCGACCGGCATCGCTGTCGGCATGGCGACCAATATGGCTCCGCACAACCTCATCGAGGTCGTCGCCGCCGCCATCCACCTGCTCGAGAACCCCGACGCCACGACCGCCGAGCTCATGGAGTTCGTCCCGGGCCCCGACCTCCCCGGCGGCGGCATCATCGTCGGCCTCGACGGGATCACCGAAGCGTACGAGACCGGGCGTGGCACGTTCCGCACGCGCGCGAAGGTGTCGATCGAGTCCCTCGGCCCGCGTCGCACGGGGCTCGTCGTCACGGAACTCCCCTACATGGTCGGCGCGGAGCGCGTCATCGAGAAGCTCAAAGACGCCGTGAACGCGAAGAAGCTCACGGGCATCGCCGACGTCAACGACCTCACCGACCGCAACCACGGACTGCGGCTCGTCATCGGCATCAAGACGGGATTCGATCCGAACGCCGTGTTGGAGCAGCTCTACCGCCTGACACCGCTGGAGGACTCCTTCGGCATCAACAACGTCGCCCTCGTCGACGGCCAACCCCAGACGCTCGGGCTGAAGCCGCTGCTGCGGGTGTACCTCGACCACCGACTCGCGGTCGTCACCCGCCGCAGCCGCTATCGCCTCGCCCGCAAGCAGGAGCGCCTGCACCTCGTCGAGGGGCTCCTGATCGCGATCCTCGACATCGACGAGGTGATCCAGGTCATCCGGGCCTCCGACGACGGTGAGCAGGCGCGCACGAAGCTCATGAGCGTCTTCGACCTGTCACAGCTGCAGGCCGAGTACATCCTCGAGCTCCGACTGAGACGCCTCACACGTTTCTCCCGCATCGAACTGGAGTCCGAACGCGACACGCTGAAGAAGGAGATCGCCGACCTCGAGGCCCTCCTCGCGAGCGAGTCGCTCCTCCGAGCGCAGGTCGCGCAGGAGCTGGACGCCGCCGCCGAGACGTTCGGCACGCCGCGACGCACCCTCCTCCTCAATGGCGGGCCCGTCGCAGCCCGGTCTCGCTCGGCAGCGCCCGCCGATCTGCAGATCGCCGACGAGCCCTGCCGTGTGTTCCTCTCCGCGACCGGGCGGATGGTTCGTGCCGTGCTCTCGCCCGAGGGCGGAATCGTCGCCCCCACGCGCCGAGCGAAGCACGACGCGATCCGCTGCGCCGTCGACACGACGACGCGCGGCGACCTCGGCGCGGTCACCACGACCGGCCGGATCGTGCGCTTCTCCCCCGTCGATCTTCCGTCGGTGCCGGCGAACGCGGTACAGCTCGCGGCGGGGACGCGCGCTGATCAGTACCTCGGTCTCGCGTCGGGCGAGCACGTCGTGGCGATCGTGCCGCTCGGCGACGAGATCATCGCGCTCGGCACCCGCCAGGGCGTCGTCAAGCGCGTCAGCGCCTCGGAGCTGCCCGCAGGCAAGCACGACGTCGAGATCGTGGCTCTGAAGCCCGGTGACGCCGTCGTGGGAGCGGACCTCGCGCCCGACGGCGTCGAACTCGTCTTCGTGGCATCCGACGCTCAGCTCCTCCGCTTCGACGCGGCATCGGTGCGTCCGCAAGGTCGGGCGGCCGGCGGCATGGCCGGCATCCGATTGGCGCCGGGGGCAGAAGCGATTTCCTTCGCCGCCGTCCGGCCGGACGCTGAG
>QFPD01000110.1 GCA_003248845.1 Microbacterium sp.
GGGAACCCGAGCGCGTTCGCGAGGAACGCCTGATCGAACGCCGTCTCGCTGAGCGTTCCGGGGGAGAGGACGACGACGCGCGGGTCGTCGACGGTGTCTGCGACCGACGTCAGCAGGGCCGCGCGCAGCGCTGCGAAGTACGGGTCGATGTGGTGGAGCGTGCTCTCCTGGAAGAGGTCGGGGAGCACCTGAGAGATGACGCGACGATTCTCGGCGGCGAAGCCGAGCCCCGACGGCGCCTGCACGCGGTCGGTCAGCACGCGCCATTCGCCGTGCGCGTCGCGGCCGAGATCGACGGCCGAGAGGAGGAGCGGATGCCGATCGCTCGCGCTCGCGCGGGCGAGGGGGCGCAGGAACCCGCTGTGACCGAAGATCACGGCGGAGGGGACGATGCCCTCGCGCAGGAGGCGCTGCTCGCCGTAGACGTCCACGAGGATCGCGTTGAGCAGTTCGGCGCGCTGGGCGAGCCCGACCTCGAGCGGCGCCCAGGACGGCGCGTCGAGCACGAGAGGCATCGGATCGAGCTGCCACGGCTGTGCGCCGCCGTCGGCACCCGCGTCCGCGCGCACGTAGGAGACACCGTCGTCGGCGAGAAAGCGCGTGATCTCACCGTCGATGCGGCGCAGATCGTCGGCGGTGAGGGCGAGGGCGTGCTCGGCGAGTGCTTTCCACCCCGAGCGCAGAGCGCCGCCGTCGTCGACGACCTCGTCGTAGCGGGGCTCACCGGCGCCCGCGAACGCCAACGTCGGCTGAGACACGGATGCCGCGTAGTCGCGCAGCACGCTCACGGCGCCTCCCCTCGGCAAGAGCTGCGGCGCTTCCGTGACGGGTCCGCGGAAGTCGCCGGCTCAGGCTCCAGCGTAGGGGTCCCGGGGGCGGGCACGGCGCAGCGGCATGACGGCGGGCAATACAGTGGGTCCGTGACCGCCTTCACCGTCCGCGCCGCGCGCACCTCCGACGTGCGCGGCATCCTGGGTCTTCTCGATCCGTGGGTGCAACGGCGGATCCTGCTCGGCAAGGACGTCGTCACCGTGTACGAGGCGGTGCAGGAGTTCGTCGTCGCCGAGGCCGCCGGCGAACTCATCGGTTGCGGCGCGCTGCACGTCATGTGGGAGGACCTGGGCGAGATCCGCACCCTCATCGTCGCCGACGGGTGGCTGCATCACGGTGTCGGCGGCGCGGTCGTCGCGCGCCTCGAGGAGAACGCGCGAGCGCTCGGCCTGTCGCGGCTGTTCTGTCTGACGTTCGAGGTCGACTTCTTCTCACGGCGCGGTTTCGCCCCCATCGGCGAGCAGGTCGTCGACCCCGACGTGTACTCCCAGCTGCTGCGCTCGCCGGACGAGGGCGTCGCGGAGTTCCTCGACCTCGCCCACGTCAAACCGAACACGCTCGGCAACACCCGCATGCTCAAGCAGCTCTGACGGCGCGGGCCGCATAGCCTGGACGGGTGAGCACCCGTCGACCCACCGAGGCCGCGCGCCGTCGCCCGTCCGCCGCCGTGTATCGACGGCGGCGCCTCGTCGCGGTGCTGATCGTCCTCGTGATCGTCGCGGCCGTCGTGCTCGCCATCTGGCAACCGTGGAAGAGTGCTGCGGGCGGCGCGACGCCATCGCCGACGCGGAGCGCGCCCGCCGCTTCGGTGAGCCCGTCCGTGACACCGACCGGGGACGGGCAGGCGACCGCGCCCGCCGCCGACCCGGCGCCCTCGGCATCTGGCACCGACCCGGCGATCGCCGCGTGCACGACCTCGGACATCTCGGTGCTGGCCGTCACCGACAAGGATTCTTACGGCGCGGGGGAGCAGCCGCAACTCTCGATCTCGCTGTCGAACACCTCGAGCGCGCCGTGCCTCATCAATGTCGGGACGGCGACGCAGGCGTTCGTCATCACGAGTGGGACCGATACCTGGTGGCGGTCGACCGATTGCCAGAGCGAGTCGAGCGATCAGGTGGTGCAGCTCGCGGCCGGTCAGACCGTCGGCAGCGTCACGCCACTCGTCTGGGACCGCACGCGCTCGTCGGTGGACACCTGCGATTCGACGTCGCGCCCGTCCGCCGCGGCCGGGTACTACCACCTGCAGGTGTCGATCGGCGGGATCGTCGGCGCGGACACCAAGATGTTCGAGCTCCAGTGACGCCCTATCGGGGTGCGCACACCGCATTCTGAGAGTATTCTCACCCGCTCGGGAGCCTGCGGCGCAGACACCGCGCACAGGGATGCGTACCCTCGAAAGGAGCTCCTCGGCGGATGTCTCCGCTGTCCCCAGCAGCGGCACGGTGCCGTACCCCAGCGGCTCGAATCTCGGACCATCCGGCGAGTGAGCGTGGCCCTCTCGATCCTCCCAGTCCCCAATGTGAGGATCGAGAGGGCCTCTCTTTCCGCCGCGGCCGCACACCCTCCTAGGCTGGATGTCATGGCCGGCAAGAAGCGCGCGAAGGCAACCCTCGAGTTCCGCAACACCCCGCTGGCGGACGCCCTGCAGACGCAGGACATGGCGGCGCTCGCCTTTGCGCTGCGACACGGACCGACCGTCGTCCCGCTCATGCGCCCGGGGCAGAGAGACGACCCGCGCGATGGCGGCGAGGTGTGGACCTATCGCGATCCGAACACGGGCGATGTCGCGTTGCTGCTGTTCAGCGACGCGGCGCACAAGCCGGCCGCGCTGCCGCCCGCTGTCGGGCTGCAGTCGCCGGCGTGGCTGCGGGCGTTCCTCGGTGCGCACGAGGAGGAGATCACGACGGTGTTCTTCGACATCGCGGGGCCGCATCCGATGCAGGCGACTCCGGCCGATCTCATCGCCGCGCTCGACGCCTGACGCGCGGGTGCGGCGATGTCAGAACGACGGCTCGTCGCCCGGGGGGATGGGGTGCAACCGGGCGAGGTCGCGCAACGCGCCGCGCAGGTCGGTGGATGCCGTGTCGACGACGGATCGGTAGCCGAGGCGCGCCGCTTCAGCGCGCCGCTGGTCGTGCTGCGTCACGGCGCGCACCTCACCCGCGAGGCTGAGCTCTCCGATCGCGACGAGTTTGGCGGGGTTCGGGCGGTTGGAGACCGCGCTCGCGACAGCGAGGGCGATCGCGAGGTCGGCGGCCGGCTCGACGAGGCGGACGCCGCCCACGGTCGAGACGTACACGTCCTGGTCGGAGACGCGGATGTTCGCGCGCTTCTCGAGCACGGCGAGGATCATCGCGACGCGCGCACCGTCGACGCCGCTCACCACGCGACGCGGATTCGGGCCCGACCCGGGCAGCGTCAGCGCCTGCACTTCGACGGGGAGCGCTCGCCGGCCTTCGAGGGCGACCGTGACGCACGTGCCCGGCTCGCGCGAGCCGTGGCCGAGGAACAGCGCGCTCGGGTCAGGCACCTCGGCGATGCCGTGCTGTGTCTGTTCGAAGCAGCCGACCTCATCGGTCGCCCCGAAACGGTTCTTCAGTGCGCGGACGAACCGCAGCGACGTCTGCCGGTCGCCCTCGAAGTGGCAGACGACGTCGACGAGGTGTTCGAGGATGCGGGGGCCTGCGACCTGGCCGTCCTTCGTGACGTGGCCGACGAGGATCACGGGGAGATCCCGCTCCTTCGCGACGCGGATGAGCGTGGATGCCACTTCGCGCACCTGACTCGGATGGCCCGCCGATCCGTCGACGAGGCTGGATGAGACCGTCTGCACCGAGTCCACGACGAGGAGGTCCGGGCCGGTCTCGTCGACGTGACCGAGCACGGTCGCAAGGTCGGTCTCAGCGGCGAGGTACAGCTCGTCGTTCAGCGCGCCGGTGCGTTCGGCGCGCAGCCGCACCTGTCCGAGCGACTCCTCGGCGCTCACGTACAGCACTCGGCGGCCCGCCGCGGCGGTCCGTGCCGCGACCTCGAGCAGCAGCGTGGACTTGCCGACGCCCGGTTCGCCGGAGAGCAGGATCGCGGCCCCCGGGACGACACCGCCGCCGAGCACCCGATCGAACTCGCCGACACCGGTCGTCCGGCGCGGGGTCTCGCGCGTGTCGATCTCGGTGATGGGGCGTGCGGAGCGCGTGGGTGCGAGGGCCGTCACGGACGAGGCGGCGATGCCCGTCGACGTCGCCGCCTCGACGACGGTGCCCCACTGCTGGCACTCGCCGCACCGGCCGACCCACTTCGCGCTCGTCCAGCCGCACTCGCTGCAGCGGTACGCCAGGGTCGTCGCCGCGCGTTTGGGTGCCATGCAGCAAGGCTAACCGCGGCATCCGACACGGCCGTTCGTGCGCGCGCGGTGTCGCGCGCACGGCCTCAGCGCAGCGAGTCAGCGACCTCACGCAGCGCGTCGGCGGAACGGTGGAAGAGCTCGAGCTCGGAGGGCGAGAACGTCGTCTCACGGATGGGCTGCGCGCCTGACGCCGAGAGCACCGCCGGCACCGAGAGGGCGACGCCGCTCACGCCGTGGAAGTCTTCGAGCACCGGCGCAACGGGCAGGACGGTGTGCTCGTCGCCGAGGATCGCCTCGACGATGCGCGCGCCGGAGAGACCGATCGCGTAGTTCGTGGCGCCCTTGCCTTGGATGACCTTATACGCGGCATCCCGCACGTCGACGGCGATGTGGTCGAGTTCCTCCTTCGTGAAGCGCGGCTGCCCGTCCAGCGGCTGCCACTCCAGGATGGGGACCGTGCCGATCGTGGCGTGCGACCAGAGCGGGAACTCGGTATCGCCGTGCTCGCCGACGATGTAGGCGTGCACGCTCGAGATCGAGACACCCGCGCGCTGGGCGATCTTCCAACGCAGTCGCGAGGTGTCGAGCACCGTGCCCGAGCTGAAGACGCGCTCGCGCGGCAGGCCGCTGATCTCCTGCGCGATGACGGCCATGACATCGGCCGGGTTCGTGACGACGACGAAGACGGCGTCGGGGGAGCGCTCGAGGAGCTCGGGCACGAGGGAGCGCAGGATGTTGGCGTTGACGCCGGCGAGGTCGATGCGCGTCTGGCCGGGCTTCTGCGCGGCGCCCGCGGTGATGACGACGACGTGCGAGCCGGCGGTGACGTCGAGGTCGGCGCCGCCGATGATGTCGCTCGACCCCGTGAACTGCGAGCCGTGCGCGAGGTCGAGCACCTCGGCCTCGACGCGCGCGGCGGCGATGTCGTACAGGGCGACGTGGCGCGCCGATTCGCGGATGAGGGCGGCGTACGCGACGGACGAGCCGACCGCTCCGGCTCCGACGACGGTCAGTTTCGAGTTCTCGATCACGCTCATGCGTTCAGTCTGGCAGTGCCCCCGGTGTCGTGCCACCGCCTGATGCGGGGTTGCGCACGCCGATCGCAGACACCACCGACCCTGCCACGAGCAGCGCTCCGGTGACGAGAGCCACACGATGGAATCCGTCGAGATCGAGCGCGCCGCCGATGATCGTCGACAGCGAGGCGATCGCAAGGAGGCCCGCGACGCGTGCGACCGCGTTGTTGACCGCCGATGCGATGCCCGAACGCGCCGGGTCGGCGGATCCCAGAATCGCCGCGGTGAGCGGAGACACCGTGATCGCGAGACCGAGTCCGAGGACGATCATGGCGGGGAGCACCTGCCACCAGTAGTCGAAATCAGTGCCGACGAGCAGCAGGAGAAGGCATCCCACCGCCATGACCAGGGGGCCGACGGCCATGAACAGGCGTGGTCCGAGGTGTCCGGACAGGATGCCGATACGCGAGCTCAGTGCGATCACGAGGACTGTGGTGGGCAGGCTCGCGAGCCCGGCGAGGGTCGCGGACAACCCGGCGCCCTGCTGGAGGTACACCGACACCACGAAGCCGTTGAGCGAGAGCGCGGCATAGATGAACAGTGTCGCGAGGTTGCCGGCGGTGAACGTGCCGCTGCGGAACAGATCGAGTGGTAGGAGCGGTTGCGTTGCGGTGCGCTGGCGCAGGACGAAGGCCGTGAACAGCAGGATGCCGAGGCCCAAGGACGCCCACAGCCACGGGGTCGTCGCGTTGGTCTCAGGCCCGGCGGCGGCCGGCAGCTCGATGAGGGCGAGCACGGCGAGCCCGAGGCCCACCGTGCAGAGGGCAGCGCCGATCCAGTCGATGCGTGCCTCCGGGCGTCGCACATCCGGGGCGTCGAGTCGGGTGAGCAGGGCGAGTGCGACGCCGATCGGGAGCACGTTGATGAGAAAGACCCAACGCCAGGAGAGATGGTCGACGATGACACCGCCGAGGAGCGGACCCACGATCATGGCTCCGGTCGTGAGCGCCGTCCATAGTCCGATCGCGCGCGAGCGCACGGGTTCGGCCATCGTCGACGTGATGAGAGCGAGCGAGCTCGGTACGAGGAACGCGCCCGCGACACCCTGGACAGCACGGGCTGCGATCAGCAGTTCGATCGAAGGCGCGGCCGCGACCGCGACCGACGCGATGCCGAACCCGATGAGGCCGATGCGCAGCACGAGCAGGCGACCGTAGGCGTCGCTTGCGGCGCCCGCGACGAGGATGAGCGCACCGAGCGTCACGAGGTAGGCGTCGACCGTCCACTGCTGCGTGGACAGACCACCCCCGAGCTCGCGGGCGATCGCGGGGAGGGCGACGTTCACGACCGTGCCGTCGAGGAAGGCGACGAACGACCCCAGAACGGCGATCGCGACGACGAGACGCTGCTGCGGCGTCATCCGGTCGGTCATGCCTTCTACGCTAGGCCTCGGCGCCGACACCGTGGGGTGGCTCGGCGCAGAAGGTCGCCGCCGGTTCGCGGCATCCCCAGGTCTGTCGTAAGATGGACGACGGTGACGTGTCCGAGCGGCCGAAGGTGCAACTCTCGAAAAGTTGTGTAGGGTAACCCCCTACCGTGGGTTCAAATCCCACCGTCACCGCCACCGTCGAAGCCCCGAGATCCCTTGTAAACACTGGGATCGCGGGGCTTCTTCTTTGCTGTCATGAGTAGGGACAACCCTGACAGAGTCGGCGGTGGAAC
>QFPD01000111.1 GCA_003248845.1 Microbacterium sp.
GGGCGCACCGATCCCGGCCGGGCCGGAGGAGCTGATGGCACTCGTCGACGAGATCCTGCGCGGAGTGTTCACGGGTGACTTCGCGGTCGCACTCGAGCGCGCGGCATCCTTCTGCCGCGTCGAAGCCGCGGGATCCGTCGACCTCGCGGATGATCACGATGCCGCTGAGCCCGACCGCGCCGCCGCGTTCACGACGCGCGCGCTGCGGCTCGACACCTTCGCCGCCGACCTGACGGCCTGTGCCGGCCTGTGGCGACGGGGCAACCTCACCTGAGCGGCGCGCTCCGCGCGCACGGTGATCAGCGGGCAGACAAGTGCCGGGCCGCAGAACGCCTCTCGGCGCGAGGCCGCTCATAGCGGCGAAAGATGGAGCCCGGGGTTACTGCGGCCCGGCTGTAAGAGTCTAACAACGCGGGCGGGCGGGATCATTCCCACAGCTAGGCTCGCACCATGGCTTGGCGCTTCGCACTCATGATCGACCCCATCGCGGCGGACGAGAACCGCACCGACTTCGCCGACACGTTCACGCCGGTCGACCCCGCCGCGCCGGCGCTCACCGTCGGTGAGCTCAGCACGCAGCGCGGCGACGGCATCTTCGAGTCGATCGGCGTCGTCGACGGGCACGCTCAGGAGGTCGATGCGCATCTCGAACGTCTCGCGCACTCCGCCCGGCTGTGCGAACTGCCCGCGCCGAACACGGCGCAGTGGCGTGCCGCCGTCGAGCTCGCGGCCGAGCACTGCGGTGCGGGGGAGTCGGTCATCAAGCTCATCCTCAGCCGCGGCGTCGAGCACGGACCGGCTCCGACCGCGTGGGTGACGGCCGCCGAGGCATCCGACTTCTCGCGGGCGCGTCGCGAAGGCATCGCGGTCGTGACGCTCGACCGCGGCTACCCCCTCGACGTGCCGGCGCGCGCGCCGTGGCTCCTGCTCGGGGCGAAGACGCTCTCCTACGCCGTCAACATGGCGGCCCTGCGCGAGGCTCGCCGCCGCGGCGCCGCCGACGCGATCTTCACGACGACCGACGGGTACGTGCTCGAGGCGCCCACCGCGTCGCTCATCCTCCGCCGCGGCGACACGTTCACCACCCCCGCACCCACGGCGGGGATCCTCCACGGCACGACGCAGCTGAGCCTGTTCGAACACCTCGAAGCGCGGGGCTTCGCCGTCGCGTACGAGACGATCCCGGCCGTTGCGCTGGCGGCCGTGGATGCCGCGTGGCTCGTCTCGAGCGTGCGCCTCGCCGCTCCGATCACCGCGATCGACGGGGCGGCGCTGCCGGTGGATGCCGAGTTCACGGCATCCCTGAACGCCTACCTTCTGAGCCCGCGCGACTGACGGCGGGACTGCGCGCTCGCCGCCCGTCCGGACTGCAAGGGATCGCGCGCGATACGCCGCCGTGCGGTCCGCCTGCCCGGCGTGTCGCCCGTGCGGCCTTGCAGTTGGGTTCGCGGCGGCGGCGGCGGCTGGCGTGGAGCAGTGGCCTGCGGCGAGAGCGCGACGATGTTCAGCGGCGGGCGAGCGTCGAGAGCGCGCCGAGGACAGCCGCCTCGACGAGGTCCCAGTCGTGGACGATGAGCGCGTAGTCGAAGCGCAGCGTCATGTACCCCCACGCGGCCGCGTTGGCGTCACGGACGAGGTCCTTGTGTCGCAGCGCGGCGCCGTCGTGATTGACGACACCGTCCGCCTCGACGATCAGTCGGTCTCCGATCAGTGCATCGACGCGTCCGACGGCGGCGATCGAACGCTGTGTGCGCACGGTCATGCCGAGTCGCCGCAGCCGCCAGCGCAACAGTGACTCAAGGCCGCTGTCGGCGTCGTCGCGGGCGAGATCCAGGGCCTCGCGCATGGCGCCGTTCGCGCGAGCGCGTAGCCAACGGATGCCGCGCGCGTCGATCAGCTTCTGCCGCAGGCCCGACTCGAGCACGACGAAGAACTCCTCGACCCCGTGACACCGGAAGATCTGGAGGAGGATGCGCGGGAGCGTCGGCGTCGCATCGGGAGGGCCGAGAGGCCCGTCGTCCCAATGTTCCACGCAGCCGCACAGCGACGGGTGGTACGAGCGCTGCCCGTCGCACAGCCAGGCGTGTGGGCGCTCGTCGTCGGTCAGCACCCACAGCCCGAGGTGGCGGGCCGCCGTGATGCAGGCCACGCGGCCACCGTGGGCAGCGACCCGATGGACTGCCGAGCAGACGCCGGATGCCGTGTACACGCCCCGTCGCGCGCGGACGAGCGCCCCGGCATCCAGCTGCCGTCGCAGCTGCGGGCGACTGACGCCGGCGCGTCGGAGCGACGCCGGGGTGAAGATCCCGGGAACGGTCGAGCACATGTCCACCACGTTGACCGCCACGCCGCTGCCGTGGGCGCCCAGCGCTGGATCTGTGGACGGATCCGGGAAGTCGGTCGTCTGTGGACAACCCGATGGGCGAACACAACTGCAAGGCCGCGTGAGCGACACGCCGGACGGCTGGCGGATGTCACGGCGTGTCGCGCAAGATCCCTTGCAGTGCGGGCGGCCCGGGGGTCGGGGGCGGCGGGGCGCCCGGGCGGGGCGGCGCGGATACCGATCAGCCGAAGCGACCCGAAACGTAGTCCTCGGTGGCCTGGACGGACGGGGTCGTGAAGATCGTGTTGGTGTCGTCGTACTCGATGAGCTTGCCGGGCTTGCCGGTGCCGGCGATGTTGAAGAAGGCCGTCTTGTCCGAGACGCGCGACGCCTGCTGCATGTTGTGGGTGACGATCACGACGGTGTACTCGTTCTTGAGCTCCTGGATGAGCTCCTCGATCGCGAACGTCGAGATCGGGTCGAGTGCCGAGCACGGCTCGTCCATGAGCAGGACGTCGGGAGAGACGGCGATCGCGCGCGCGATGCACAGGCGCTGCTGCTGACCGCCGGAAAGGCCCGACCCCGGCTTGTCGAGGCGGTCCTTCACCTCGTTCCAGAGGTTCGCACCCTGCAGCGACTGTTCGACGAGGGCGTCGGCGTCACCCTTCGAGATGCGCTTGTTGTTGAGCTTGACACCCGCGAGCACGTTCTCCTTGATGGACATCGTGGGGAAGGGGTTCGGGCGCTGGAAGACCATGCCGACCTGGCGGCGCACGAGCACCGGGTCGACGCCCTGGCCGTACAGGTCGTCGCCGTCGAGCAGTACTTCGCCCTCCACACGCGCACCCGGGATGACCTCGTGCATGCGGTTGAGGGTCCGCAGGAAGGTCGACTTGCCGCAGCCCGACGGACCGATGAAGGCGGTGACGCTGCGCGGCTGGATTTCGAGGGAGACGCCCTCGACGGCGAGGAAGTCGCCGTAGTAGACGTTGAGGTCGTTGACTTCGATGCTCTTGGACACGATTTTCCTTCTGCGATTGCCGGGTCAGCGGCCGGTCTTGGGCGCGAACACCTTCGCGACGAGACGCGCGATGAGGTTGAGGGCCATGACGATGAGGATGAGGGTGAGGGCTGCGGCCCACGCGCGATCGACGTAGGCCTCGGGCGGGATGCCCTTGTAGGCGTACTGCGAGTAGATGTACACCGGCAGGGTCTGCATGCGCCCGTCGGCGAGATTCATGTTGAGCGCGTCGGTGAAGCCCGCCGTGATGAGGAGGGGAGCCGTCTCGCCGATGACGCGCGCGATCGCGAGCATGATGCCCGTCGTGATGCCCGCGATCGAGGTGGGGAGGACGACCTTGACGATCGTCAGCCACTTCGGCACGCCGAGGGCGTACGAGGCCTCGCGCAGCTCGTTCGGCACGAGGCGCAGCATCTCCTCGCTCGAGCGGACGACGACCGGGATCATCAGGACCGACAGGGCGATCGCGCCGGCGACGCCCATCCGCACGCCGGGCCCGAAGATGAGCGCGAAGAGGGCGTACGCGAAGAGGCCGGCGACGATCGACGGGATGCCGGTCATGACGTCGACCAGGAAGGTGATGGCCTTGCCGAGGCGCGAGGCCTGTCCGTACTCGATGAGGTAGATCGCCGTCATGAGGCCGATCGGGATCGAGATGACGGCGGCCGCGCCCGTGATGAGGATGGTGCCCCAGATGGCGTGTACCGCTCCGCCGCCCTCGCCGAGGATGCCGCGCATCGAGCTCGAGAAGAACGTGGCGTCGAAGCGGGCGATGCCGTTCGAGATGACGGTGAACGCCACCGAGACGAGCGGCACCATCGCGATCGCGAACGCGCACGAGACGACGCCCGTGACGAACCGGTCGAAGGCGCGTCGCGCGCCTTCGACGATCCGCGAGACGACGTAGATGAGCACCAGATAGGTGACGACCGAAAGGACGATCCAGCCGGCGAGCGAGAATTCGGCCCCCGACGCGGCGGCGACGACGGCGAACACCGCGCCGAAGACGGCGAGGGAGCCCACGAGGAGCCCCCAGGGCGCCCAGCGGGGCAGGTGACCCGAGGTGAGCGTGAGGTGGGCGGATGCCGCGGGACGGACCGGAGCGGACGCGGGGGCCTGAGCGGTGGTCATGTCAGTTCGCTCCCGAGAATTCCTTGCGGCGGCTGACGATCCAGCGGGCCACGGCGTTGACGGCGAAGGTGACGACGAACAGGATCAGGCCCGTCGCGATGAGGACGTTGATGTTGAGGCCGTACGCCTCGGGGAAGGTCAGTGCGATGTTCGCGGCGATCGTCGACGGGTTCTGCGAGGTGAGAAGGTTCAGCGTCACGACGTTCGTCGCCGAGAGCACCATCGCGACCGCCATCGTCTCGCCGAGCGCGCGTCCGAGACCCAGCATGGATGCCGAGACGATGCCGGAGCGCCCGAACGGGAGCACCGCCATGCGGATCATCTCCCACCGGGTCGCGCCGAGCGCGAGCGCGGCTTCTTCGTGCAGCCGCGGGGTCTGCAGGAAGATCTCACGGCAGATGGCCGTGATGATCGGGACGACCATGACGGCGAGGACGAGGGCGGCGGTGAGGATCGTGCGCCCCGAGTTGAGCACCTGGCCGGAGAAGAGCGGGATCCAGCCGAGGTTCTCGTTGAGCCACTTGTAGGTCGGGACCACGGACGGTGCGAAGACGAGGATTCCCCAGAGGCCGTAGACCACGGAGGGGACCGCGGCGAGGAGATCGACCACGTAGCCGAGGGTCTGCGCGAGGCGGCGCGGAGCGTAGTGCGTGATGAACAGCGCGATGCCGAGCGAGAGGGGCACCGCGACGAGGAGGGCGAGGAAGGCGGCCCAGATCGTTCCGAACAGGAGGGGCGCGACATACTCCCAGAAGTTCGACGACAGGAGCGACGCGGTCTCGCTCGTCGCGCCGAACGCGGGCAGCGACTGGACGATGAGGAAGATCGCGACGGCGGCGAGGGTGACGACGATCATCGACCCGGCGAACACGGCCGTGCCGGAGAACCACAGGTCGCCGGGGCGCTGCTTGGCCGCGATCCGCCCTGCAGCGGGCGCGGACGGTGCGGGGCCGGATGCCTCGGGGCCGGGCGAGCCGGAGGCGGCGGGTGCTGCGGTGGTCATCGCACTCTCTCTGTTCGGGGCCAGGAGGTTTCGGGTTCTGTCGGGTCGGGCGGCCGGACGGCCTCCGGGCGCGGGTGCGCCGGAGGCCGTCCGGTGGGGCTCACTTGATCAGGTCGATCGCGGCGAGCGACTTCGTGCGCAGGTCGTCCGAGATGGGGGCGCTGCCCGCATTCTCGGCGGCCGACTTCTGACCGGCCTCGCTGACGGCGGTCTGGAAGAACGCCTTCGTGAGAGCCGCGACGTTCTCGTCCTCGTACTGCTCGCAGCCGATCAGGTAGCTGACGAGGAGCACGGGGTAGGCGCCCGCGGCGGTCGTGGTGCGGTCGATCTTGAAGGCGAGGTCGCCCGCGGTGCGGCCGGACTCGATCGCGGAGGCATCCAGCGTCTTCGACGCGCCCTCGGCGGAGTGCTCGACGAACTCCGAGCCGACCTTGACGGCGACCGACGAGATGCCGGTGGCCTGCGACGAGTCGGCGTAGCCGATCGAACCCTCGCCGGCCTTGACGGCCTCGACGACGCCGGAGGTCTTCTCCGCGGCCTCGCCGACGACGCCGGCCGGCCACTCCTCGACCGAACCCCAGGTCCAGACATCCTTCGCATTCGCCGACAGGTAGTCGGTGAAGTTGCCCGTCGTGCCCGACTTGTCGGAGCGGTGCACGGGGTTGATCGCGAGGTCGGGGAGGGTCGCGCCGGAGTTGTCCGCGGCGATGGCCGGGTCGTTCCACTTCGTGATGGTGCCCGCGAAGATGCCCGCGACGGTCTTCGCGTCGAGGTTCAGCGAATCGACGCCCGGGACGTTGAAGATGATCGCGATGGGCGAGATGTAGGCGGGGATCTCGACGATGCCCGAGTCGGCCGCGCACGCGCCGAAACCGCCCTTGGCGATCTCGTCGACCTTGAACGCGCGGTCCGAGCCGGCGAAGTTGATCGCGCCGGCGAGGAACGACTCGCGGCCCGTGCCCGAACCGGCCGGGTCGTAGTTGAGGACGACGTCGGGGTTCGCCTGGTTGAATTCGGCGGTCCACGACTGGATGGCGACCTGCTGGGAGGAGGCGCCCTGGCCGGTCAGCGAGCCGGACAGCGCGGGACCCGCGGAGGCCGTCTCGGACGGTGCGGTGGTGCCACCTTCGTTGGCCGCACAGGCGGTGAGGGTGAGGGCCGCGACGGCGGCGACAGCGCCCAGCTGGGCGATGCGGGAGATCTTCACTGTGAGTCCTTCACTGTGTTGGAGATGATCGGGTGATCTGCCCTGGTGCGGGGCACGTTCGTGACGGTAGACACCGACTCTTACGAGAGTGCGCTGTCCGGGTGAACGACAGGTGAACGCCCTTCGGATGGCGGGAGGCGCCGTGAGACGGTGAGAGGCGTTGTCGCGGGGGCGGGTGGCGTGTTTGCCGACGGTTCACTCGCGGGGCCT
>QFPD01000003.1 GCA_003248845.1 Microbacterium sp.
GACGATGAGGAGCTTTCCGTCGAACTCGAAAACGGTCATGTTGCGACCGATCTCGCCGAGCCCGCCGAGGGGGATGACGCGCAGAGTGCCCTTTTCGAGGGCGGGCGGGTCGAAGACGTTCGTGCTCATCGGGTCGTGCCGTGCACCTTCGGAAGGGCGCCGCCGGCGGCGGCGTTGCGGTCGGGTCGGAAGTTCGAGAAGTCGGCGCCGTCGACGTCCCTCACGAGGGCGAGCTCGTCCTCGATGAGGGCGGCTTCCCACTCCTCCGGGCCGACGAGCGGGAGCCGCACGCGCGGGCTTCCGATCCGGCCGAGCCCGTGCAGGATGTACTTCGCGCTCACGGTCCCGGGCACGTGCGTCATGACGGCGCGCACGAGCGGCTCGAGACTCTTGTGCGCGGCGGTCGCCGCGGCGAGGTCGCCGCGGTTCACGGCATCCACCATCACGCGATAGGGAGCAGCGGTGATGTTCGCCGTCACGCCGATGAGACCCGTCGCGCCGATCGCCATGTGCGGCAACGCGTTCGCGTCGTCGCCGGAGAAGTACATCAGGTCGGTCTGGTTGAGCACGCGACTCACCTCGCTGAAGTCGCCCTTGGCGTCCTTCACGGCGAGGATGTTGGGGTGCTTGGCGAGTCGCAGGATCGTCTCGTACTTGATCGGCACACCCGTGCGACCGGGGATGTCGTAGAGGATGACCGGAAGGTCGGTGGCGTCGGCGACGAGCCGGAAGTGCGTCAGGATGCCGGCCTGCGTCGGCTTGTTGTAATAGGGCGTCACGATCATGATGCCGTCGGCGCCGGCCTTCTCGCTGGCCTTGTACAGCTCGATCGCGTGAGCGGTCTCGTTCGAACCACCGCCCGTGATGATCTTGGCGCGGCCCACGGCGACGTCCTTGCCGACTTCGACGAGGCGGAGCTTCTCGGGGTCGGTGAGCGTGGACGTCTCACCCGTGGTGCCGGTGACGACGATGCCGTCGGCGCCGGCGGAGATCACGTCGTCCATGTGCTTCTCGACCGCGGGCCAGTCGACCTCGCCGTCGGCCGTCATCGGCGTGACGAGGGCCACGAGAACCTGTCCGAAGGGATTGCCCGAATGCGTCATGGCTCCAGGCTATCTGGTCGGCGGGCGCAAGCCCGGGTTCGGGTGCGTGCGCCGCCCGGGGTCAGCGCCCCGTCTTCGCCAACCGCGCCGAGAGGGGCCCGGGAAGGGCACGCATGGCACCGATCAGCAGCTTGTACCGCAACGATGGGATCGAGACGGGCCTGCCCCGCGCGGCGTCGCGCAGCCCCTCGCGGACGACCGATTCGGCGTCGAGCCAGAGGAAGGAGGGGATCCCCTCCTGGCCGGGATCCAGACCCAGCCGCTCGTGGAAGTTCGTGTGCGTGAACCCTGGGCAGACCGCGGTGACCGTGACGCCGCGCGGGGCGTACACGGCGTTCGCCCAGCGACTGAAAGAGACGATCCAGGCCTTGACGGCGCCGTAGGTTCCACGCGGCATGAACGCGGCGACAGAGGCCACGTTGATGATGCGCCCGCGCCCGCGCTCGAGCATCGTCCTGAGCGCGGCGTGCGAGAGGCGCATCGTCGCCCGCACGTGCAGATCGAGATGGCGCTCTTCGTCGGCGTACGCGTTCGCGGCGAAGTCGAGGTCGAGGCCGAAGCCCGCATTGTTCACGAGGACATCGATCGGGCGCTCGGCATCGGCGAGACGAGATGCCACGGCATCCAGCTGCGCGGTATCGGTCAGATCGGCCGGCAGCACCTCGACCGCAACGCCGTTTGCGCTGCGCACCGCCGCGGCCACCCCTTCGAGCGCGGCGCGGTCGCGTGCGACGAGGACGAGATTCGCCCCGCGGGCGGCGAGTTGCCGCGCGAACTCCGCCCCGAGTCCTGAACTCGCACCGGTGATGAGTGCCGTCGCCTTCGTCATGGCGCCAGCCTAGGCGGCGCCCTCCCGACGCGCAGCAGACGGACGCCTAGGCTGACGCCATGACCTGGCGCACGCAAGCTTCCCGCACCGTCTACGAGAACCCGTGGATCCACGTGCGCGAGGACGATGTCACCGGCCCGCACGGCGACGGCATCTACGGAGTGGTGCGCATGAAGAACGCCGCCGTCTTCGTCGTCGCGCTCGACGATGAGGACCGCGTGGTGCTCGTCGCCGTGGATCGCTACACCGTCGGGCTGTCGTACGAGGTACCGGCGGGCGGCTCGGACGGCGAGGATCCGCTCGTCGCCGCGCGACGGGAACTGCGGGAGGAGACCGGCCTGGACGCCGCGGAGTGGACCGCGCTCGGACGCATGAACGCGCTCAACGGCATCGCGGATGCCCCGGAGTTCGTCTTCCTCGCCCGGGGCCTCTCCGCGGCCGTCGACGCGTCGGTCAGTCAGCTCGAGGAAGGCATCCGGGAGATCATGCGCGTCCCGTTCGCCGACGCACTCGCGATGATCCGGCGCGGCGACATCAGCGACGGCGAGACCATCGCTGCCCTCGCCCTCGCGGGCATCCACCTCGGCCGCTTCCGCTGAGCGGCCCAGGCTTCACGGACGGATGAGGGTCAGGAATCGATAGGGGATGCCACTGCGGGAGACCGCCCACCCCGCTTCCGGCGACACGGATGCGACGGACCACCCCTCGTGCACGGGGGCGAAGGTGTCTCCCCCGTCGACCGCGAGGTCGAGTTCGGTCACCTCGAGCACGTCGGCGCGCGGCAGTGCCTCGACGAAAAGGCGCGCCCCGCCGATCACCCACGCCGTCTCCGCGCCGCGGACGAGCTGCAGTGCGGCATCCAGGGAAGAGGCACGCTCCGCCCCCTCATCGGCCCAGGAGTCGGACCGGGTGACGACGATGTTGCGACGACCGGGGAGCGGGCGGAAGCGGGGCGGGAACGACTCCCATGTGCGTCGCCCCATGATGACAGGGGCGCCCGTCGTGACCGCCCGGAAGTGAGCGAGGTCCTCCGGCACGTGCCACGGCATCCCGCCCTCTTTGCCGATCACGCCCCCGCGTGCCTGGGCCCAGACCAGTCCCAGTCGCACGATCAGACGGCGACCGCGGCGCGGATCGCGGGGTGATGCTGGTAGCCCTCCACGACGATGTCGTCGAAGGTGTAGTCGAAGATCGAGTCGGGTGTACGCGCGAACCGCAGCGTCGGGTAGGGATACGGGTCGCGCGAGAGCTGCTCGCGCACCTGCTCGACGTGGTTGTCGTAGACATGGCAGTCGCCGCCCGTCCACACGAAGTCACCCGGTTCGAGACCCGTCTGCTGCGCGATCATGAGCGTCAGCAGCGCGTACGAGGCGATGTTGAAGGGCACGCCGAGAAACATGTCGGCCGAGCGCTGATAGAGCTGGCACGAGAGCTTGCCGTCAGCGACGTAGAACTGGAACAGGGCATGGCACGGCGCGAGCGCCATGTCGGGGATCTGGGCGGGGTTCCACGCCGAGACGATGAGTCGCCGCGAATCCGGGTTGTCGCGGATCTGCTGCACGACCTGGGCGATCTGATCGATCGGCTCGCCCGAAGGCGTGGGCCACGACCGCCACTGCACGCCGTAGACGGGGCCGAGCTCACCGCGCTCGTCGGCCCACTCGTCCCAGATGGTGACGCCGTTCTCCTGCAGCCAGCCGACGTTCGATTCACCGCGCAGGAACCACAGCAGCTCGTACACGATCGACTTCAGGTGCACGCGCTTGGTGGTGATGAGAGGAAACCCCTGCGCAAGGTCGAACCGGATCTGCCGACCGAAGACGCTCGTCGTCCCGGTGCCGGTGCGGTCGTCCTTGTGGACGCCGTCGCGAAGCACTTCGCGCAGGAGGTCTTCGTAGGGGGTCGGGATGGATGCCGCGCTCACCCCGCCAGACTACCGGCGGGTGAGGACATCGGCTCGTGTGACGCCGGATGACGATCCGCGCCCGCATTCGCTCCTTCTCGCGACCGCCCCGGACTGCACGCACTAAGCTCGCAGGCTGTGACTCTGATCGATGCCATCCTCGTCCTCGCCGCGCTCCTCGCGGTGACGGTCGGCGTGGGCGTCTGCACGCGGTGGCAGCAGAACCGCCCCCGTCACCTCGACCCGAGCGAGATCGTCGAGGCGGAGCGGCTGGGTGCCGAGGCGCTGGGCGACCGTGCCACCCTGCTGCAGTTCAGCACCGAGATGTGCAGCCGCTGCCCGGGCGTGCATCGCACGCTCGGCGCGATCGCCGAGGAGCGCGAAGGTGTGCTCCACCTCGACGTCGACCTCACCCACCGTCCCGACATCGCCAAGCACTTCCACGTGCTGCAGACGCCGACGACCCTCATCCTCGACCGCGACGGCGTCATCCAGACCCGCTTCGGCGGTACCCCGAGTCGCAGTGCCGTCGAACTCGAACTCGATCGCGTCAGCGGGAGGGATGTCCATGTCTGAGTCCACGTCGACCGTGCCGGGCCGCCTCCCCCAGGGCATCGACCCGCGCGGCCCGCGCTTCGCGGCGTCCATCACGGCGGCGCTCCTCCTCGTCGCGGTGTTCCTCGGTCTGACGGGGCTGTCCACCCTGCGCGGAACGGCGACGTTCGTGCCGCGCGGTGTCGTCGTCGACTCCGACGAGTGGGCGATCGCGCACGCGTCGCTCGGCGAGCGCGCGGCGGCGCCGGGATTCCTCCTGCTGCTCGTCCTGGCGCTCCTGTTCCTCTGGGGCGTGCTGTCGCCGCGCACCGCACCGTGGGGCGTGCTCTACCGTCGCGTCATCCAGCCGCGCCTCGCACCGCCGACCGACCTCGAGGATCCTCGTCCCCCGCGCTTCGCGCAGGGCGTCGGCCTCTTCGTGACGACGGTCGGACTGGTCCTGCACCTCGCGGGCGTGCCGTGGGCGCTCCCGATCGCAGCGGCACTGGCGTTCGTCGCGGCCTTCCTCAACGCCGTGTTCGGGCTCTGCCTCGGATGCCAGCTGTACCTGCTCCTGCAGCGGTTCGGCGTCGTCGGGCGCGCCTCCACCGCCTGACCCCCTCCCCCGGATCGGCGGCGCCGTCTAGGCTCGACGCAGACGTGACCGCAGCACGAGGCTGCCGTCCGAGATCCCGAGGAGACACCATGAGCGTGACCAGCGAAGCGACCACCAGCTGGAAGGGAAGCCTCACCGAGGGCTCCGGCGAGGTCGCTCTGGAGAGCTCGAACCAGGGCCCGCTCGCCGTCAACTGGAAGGCGCGCAGTGAGGGCTCCACGTCGGTCACGACGCCCGAAGAGCTCATCGCCGCAGCGCACTCGTCGTGCTTCTCGATGGCGCTGTCGCACGCCCTCGCCGGCAATGGAACGCCGCCCGAGAGCGTCGAGACGACGGCGTCGGTGACCTTCATCCCGGGCACGGGCATCACTGGCTCCCACCTCAACGTCAACGCGGTCGTCCCGGGCATCTCGGCGGAGGACTTCGCGCGCATCGCCGACGAGGCGAAGGCCGGATGCCCCGTCTCGGCCGCGCTCGCGGGCATCGAGATCACCCTCGAGGCGACGCTTGCCTGACACCACCGGGCGCGTCGTCGTCGCCGGGTCCTCGGGACTCATCGGCGGCGCGCTCGTGGCCGCACTCCGCGCTGACGGCGTCGCCGTCACGCGCCTCGTGCGGAGTGCGCCCGAGGACCCCGACGACGTCTTCTGGGATCCTCAGCGTGCTCCCCTCTCCCCCGATGTCCTCGCGGGTGCCCGCGCCGTCGTCGGGTTGAACGGTGCGAGCATCGGTCGGTTCCCCTGGACGAAGCGCTACAAGCATGACCTCGTCTGGTCGCGCCTCGCGCCCACGCAGGCGCTCGCGGCCGCCGTGCGCGCTCTCGGCTCCGGTGCGCCCGCCTTCGTCTCCGGTTCGGCTGTCGGCTACTATCCATCGGCGCCGGGCGAGCGGTTGACCGAGCAGTCCCGGCGCGGCGACACGTTCCTCGCCGACCTCTGCGGGGAGTGGGAAGCCGCGGCGCGTGGGGCCGGTCCGCAGGCGCGCGTCGCGATGCTGCGGACGGCGCCGGTCGTCCACGCGGACGGCGTGCTGAAGCCGCTCATCCTGCTGACACGCCTCGGTGTCTCGGGTCCGATCGGTCGCGGGACGCAGGTGTGGCCGTGGATCTCACTCGACGACGAGGTCCGCGCGATCCGGCACGTCATCGACGGCGACCTCGACGGTCCGGTGAACCTCACCGGCCCCGAGCGGGCGACGGCGAACGACCTCGGCTTCGCCCTGGCACGGCGGATGAACCGTCCGTTCCTCGTGCGCGCACCCGCGTGGGGCCTCCGGCTCGTCCTCGGCAAGGATGCCACCGAAGCACTCCTCACGAGCGACATGGACGTCGTGCCGGAGCGGCTTGCGGCATCCGGCTTCACGTTCACGCACCCGACGGTCGAGGACGCCGTGGCCGCCGCCGTCCCCGCTCCCTGATCAGGAGCGGGCGGACTTCTCCAGCCGAATCGCTGTGCGGATGGCCTCGCGCGCCCGGCGTCGGTCGCCCGAGCCGTCATACGCGAGACCGAGACGGAACCAGGCACGCCAGTCGTCGGGGTGCGCCTCCACGTCGGCGCGGTACACGGGGAACAGGGCGTCGGCCTGCGCACGATCGGGGCGACCGCTCACGCGGACGTCGAGCTCTTCGTGCGGCAGCGCGTCGTCGGCCTCCAGGCGCCGCGCGAGCCGCTGTGCACCCACGCCGAAGGCGAGTTCGCGCCAGAGCGCCCACGCGGCGATGAGCGGAAGCACGACGAGCGCGGCTCCCATCGCGACGCCGACGCCGTCGCCCGAGGTCAGCAGCAGCCACGCGCGCTGACCCACCAGAACGATGTACAGGGCGAGCAGCACCGCCATGACGGCGACGCCGACGCGAGCGCTCATGCGCTCGTCGCGCGAGCGACCTGGCCCGGGACGTCGCCCTCGTCGATAGGCGCCGGGGTATGGGCGGCGCGGCGAGCCCCGCCGAGGCCGAGATCGATCAGCGCGTCGAGGCCGACCGTCACGCCGCGCGCATCACGGGCGGCAGCGAGGGCGACGCGGATGCCGGGGGCGTACGCCTGAGCGGGATCGATCGTGTCGTGCACGATCGTGATCGACTCGCCCGGGCCGGAGAGGATCGTCTCCTGTCGAGCGATGACACCGGGCCGGCGGAGGGAATGGATGGGCACGCTCGCGACCTGCTGACCCCGCGCACGCTGATCGATGTGCGGGGCTTCGACGGGCCCGGCGCCAGCCCGGGCTGCGGCGATGAGTTCCGCCGTGCGCACGGCGGTGCCGCTCGGCGAATCGACCTTCGTCTCGCGGTGCGCCTCGATGATCTCGATGGACGGGAACTGGGGCGACGCCGCTGCGGCGAGGGCGGTCGCGATGACCGAGCCGAGAGAGAAGTTGGGGATGAACACCGCGCCGGTCCCCGCGGCCTCGACGAGGGGGCGCACGAGAGCGATGCGCTCGACCGACCAGCCCGATGTGCCGACCAGCACGTTGAGGCCGCGCTCGATCGCGGCGCGGACGACGTCGATGGAAACACCCGGGGTCGACGCGTCGACGACGAGGTCCGCGGCATCCATCTCGGCGAGGTCGCTGCGCGAGCCGAGCACGGCGGCGATCTGGAAGCCCGGCTCTGCGTCGATCACGGCACGGATGATCCCGCCGAGCTTGCCGGTGCCGCCTACGAGGGCCACTCTCGTCGTCATGCGTCTAGCCTAAGTGGATGGTCGCTCTCGAACCCGTCGACGCCGCCGATCCCCGCGCGCAGGCGCTCCTCACCGAGTATTTCGCAATGCGCGGTGAGACGTTCCCCGCGGGACAGACCTATCGCCCCGTGTTCCCGACGGCTGCGGTGTTCACTCCGCCCGCGGGCGTCTTCGTCATCCTCGTCGACGATGACGGGCGGGATGCCGGGTGCGGCGGCATCCGCCGCGTCGACGACGGCCCCCGCGGCGTCCGGTACGAGATCAAGCACCTCTACGTCGCGCCCTCGACGCGCGGCCGCGGGTGGGGTCGCCTGATCCTCGAAGACCTCGAGGAGCGGGCTCGCGAGCTCGGCGCCCGCGAGCTCGTCCTCGACACGCACCACACGCTGGAAGCGGCGGGAGCGCTGTACGCCCGCAGCGGATACGAGACCATCGCTGCGTACAACGACAACCCCAACGCGACGCGCTGGTACGGCAAGGCACTCTGAGCCAGAGCTCAGACCGGGAGCGCCTCGGGGAGGCCGGTACGCAGCTCGACCGGCAGATGCGCGAGATCGTTGTGCGAAGCGAGGGTCCAGGGCCGTCCCGGGCGTTGGGAGAGCACGGTCAGCCCGCAGTGCGCCTGGTTGATCGTCATCCAGCGCCAGTCCGGCGCGTCGAGCACTTCACGCACGAACCACGCGATGACGAAGTTGTGCGTGATGAGCAGCTCATGCGCGTCGGGCTTGCGCACGAGGAACTCCCCCACAGCGTCGGCCATCTGAGCAGCCCCCGCTTCGATGTCGGCCTCGGTGATCGCCCCGAAGAACCCGTCGTACGCGGGGGGCATGTCCGCGCCGGGTCCGCTCGGGATGCAGTCGAACAGCAGGGCCGACGGCTTCGGCTCGACCGAGGGCAGCCGCTCCGCCACGGCACGCGCCGTTTCGGCGGCACGCTCCAACGGCGAGTGCCAGACGGAATCCAGCGGGACGCCGGAGAGGCGATCCGCGAGCAGCTCCGCCTGGCGCCGCCCGCGCGGCGACAGCGGCCCGTCCTCGAGGCCGTGCTCGGCGTCGAGATGCTCGCCGTGGCGCACGAGGTACAGATAATGCGTCACGGCGTCTCGTCTCGACATCGGGGGGAAGATGAGGTCTCAGCCTACGTCAGCTCCGCCACGACGCCAGGACGGTTGCGCAGCGGAGCGTTCGGCACTACGTGGGCTGCGTGTCGCGTGCGCTACTGCGCCGCTTTCGCGATCTCGGCCAGCTGCGCGCGGCTGAGCTTCACCCCGACGCCCTGGACGAGCTCGGCGACGTGCTGGACGGCGTATGCATTCACGACCGGCGCGACGACCGTGCGCTGCGCGAGCAGCCACGCGATCGCGACCGCCGACGTCGGAATCGAGAGCTCCGCGGCGATGCGATCCATCGCCCGGAGCGTCCGCTGACCACGCCGGTTCATCGCCGCTGCGAGTTGCGAGCCCCGGACGGATGCCGCGACCTGCGACCGCGTTCGATGCATGCCGGAGAGGTACCCGTGCTCGAGGGGCTGCGACGGCGTGACCGCGATTCCCTGCGCTCCGGCTACGAGGCGCAGATCCTGGTCGAACGCGCCCTGACGCAGCACGTTGAACGGCACGCTCAGTGCCGAGAAGCGCGGGTACCCGGCCGACGAGAGGATCCGAGCCTCGACGAGCTGAGCTGGGGTGTGGCCGACCGAGCCCAGCGCACGCACCTTGCCTGCTTCGATCAGCCACTCCGCCGTGGCAAGGGTGTCTTCGAGCGGCGTCTGGGCCTCGGCGGTGGCGTCGAGGTACAGCACGTCGATGCGATCGGTCTGCAGCCGCGTCAGGGACGCCTCGACCGAGCGGATGAGATTGACCGACCCGAGGCCGGGGTGGTCGGGGTTCGTCCCCACCCGGACGCACAGGACCGTGGAGTCGCGCGCGCGACGACGCGCCATCCACTCGCCGATGATGTACTCGCTGCGACCCGCGGCATCGGCGTCCGACGCCTTCACGGCGTTGCCGCCGCGCTCGCGGTAGGCATCGAGGATCGCATGGGCGGCCGTCAGATCGACGTGCCAGCCGAACTCCGCGCCACCGAGGATGAGCGGGAAGACCCGCGCGCCGGTCTCTCCGAGCGGCACGCGCATCGCGGCACCGAGCGGTGTTCCCTGAACGGGGATCGGCGCGGAGGGGTGCGGTGCCAGCGTCGTCACCGCGGTCGGCGTGGCGGGCGCGTCGGGAGTGCTCGGCTCGAGGCGCGTCGACGAGGGCGTTGCACCTACGCCGAAGAAACCCATCTCACACCCCCTCACGAAGCCGTTCGTCGTCGGGAGCCGCATCATCCGCATCCCCCGATGCGTAGTTCCGAGGGTAGGCCAGCCCACCGACGCACCCGAGCATTGCGGGGAACGCTCGGTAAACATTGCATAACGCTTTCGCGTCGGGATCGCTCCCACCGCCCCGGTGTCCCCCGAACGGGTGACAGAGCACGCACCGGCAGGGAGAAAGAACGGATGCCCGTCCCTCCGAGTCGGGAGGAGACGGGCATCCGTGGTCGATACGACCTCAGGCGTGATCAGCCTTCGGCGGGTGCGTCACCGGGACCCTCGCTCGCGGCCGCGGAACCCTCCTGGTCGGCGGCCTCCTCCAGCACGGGCTCGAGCGACAGCTTGCCGCGGTCGTCGATCTTGGTGATGCGGACGAGCAGCTTCTGGCCGACGCCGAGGACGTCCTCGACGTTCTCGACGCGCTTGCCGCCGGCGAGCTTGCGCACCTCGCTGATGTGGAGCAGGCCGTCCTTGCCGGGAAGGAGCGAGACGAACGCGCCGAACGCCGCGAGCTTGACGACGGTTCCGAGGAACTGTTCGCCGACCTCGGGGTTCGTCGGGTTCGCGATCGCGTTGACCTGAGCGCGCGCGGCTTCGGCCGAGGGGCCGTCGGTCGCGCCGATGTAGACGGTGCCGTCCTCCTCGATGGAGATCTGCGCACCGGTCTCGTCCTGGATCGCGTTGATCGTCTTGCCCTTCGGGCCGATCAGCTCGCCGATCTTGTCGACCGGGATCTGAACGCTGATCACGCGCGGAGCGGTCGGGGCCATCTCGTCGGGGCCGTCGATCGCGGCGTTCAGCACGCCGAGGATCGTCATCCGGGCATCCTTGGCCTGCGTGAGCGCGGCCGACAGGACCGACGACGGGATGCCGTCGAGCTTCGTGTCGAGCTGGATCGCGGTGACGAATTCGGAGGTGCCGGCGACCTTGAAGTCCATATCACCGAGCGCGTCTTCGGCGCCGAGGATGTCGGTCAGCGCGGCGTAGCGCGTCTGACCGTCGACCTCGTCGGAGACGAGACCCATCGCGATGCCGGCGACGGGGGCGCGCAGCGGCACACCCGCGTTCAGCAGCGACAGGGTCGATGCGCAGACGGAGCCCATCGAAGTCGAGCCGTTGGAGCTCAGCGCCTCGGACACCTGACGGATCGCGTACGGGAACTCCTCGCGGCTCGGCAGCACCGGCACGAGGGCGCGCTCGGCGAGGAAGCCGTGCCCGATCTCGCGACGCTTCGGCGACCCGACGCGACCGGTCTCACCGGTCGAGTAGGGCGGGAAGTTGTAGTGGTGCATGTAGCGCTTGCTGGTCGTGGGCGACAGCGAGTCGATCTGCTGCTCCATCTTGAGCATGTTCAGCGTCGTGACACCCAGGATCTGGGTCTCACCGCGCTGGAAGATCGCCGAACCGTGGACGCGCGGGATCACCTGGACCTCGGCATCCAGCGGACGGATGTCGGCGAGGCCGCGGCCGTCGATGCGGACGCCCTCGGTGAGGATGCGACCGCGCACGATCTTCTTCGTGACCGACTTGTAGGCACCCGCGAACTCGAGCGTCGCACCGGCGGGGAGCTCCCCCGCCTCGACGGCGGCGATGAGCTCGGCCTTGACGCGGTCCTTCACGGCGTCGTCGGCGTTCTGGCGCTCGATCTTGTCGGCGATCTGGTACACGTTCACCAGCTCGTCGTACGAGCGGCCCGCGACGAAGTCGTAGACCTCCTGGCTGTACGCGGGGAAGACCGGGTACGGCTGGATCTCCTTTGCGGCGGTGTTCGCCACGACGTTCTGCGCCGCGACGAGCTCCTTGATGAAGGGCTTCGACGCCTCGAGGCCCTGCGCCACGACCTCTTCGGACGGCTTCGTGGCGCCGCCCTTGATGAGGTTCCAGCTGTTCTCGGTGGCTTCGGCCTCGACCATCATGATCGCGACGTCGCCGTCGGGCAGAACACGGCCGGCGACCATCAGGTCGAAGACCGCCTCGTCGACCTGTGCGGCATTCGGGAACGCGACCCACTGGTCGGCGTGCTCGCCGTGGCCCGGGATGAGCGCGAGACGGACGCCGGCGATCGGGCCGGAGAAGGGCAGACCGGAGATCTGCGTCGACAGCGATGCCGCGTTGATCGCGAGCGCGTCGTAGTACTCGCCCGGAGCGATGGACAGGACGGTGACGACGATCTGCACCTCGTTGCGGAGGCCGTCGACGAACGACGGACGCAGAGGACGGTCGATGAGACGGCAGACGAGGATCGCCTCGGTCGAGGGACGGCCCTCGCGACGGAAGAACGAACCGGGGATCTTGCCCGCGGCGTAGGAACGCTCTTCCACGTCGACGGTCAGCGGGAAGAAGTCGAAGCCTTCACGCGGGTGCTTGCCGGCGGACGTCGCCGACAGGATCATCGTCTCCTCGTCGAGGTAGGCGGCGACCGCGCCCTGCGCCTGCTGGGCGAGGCGTCCGGTCTCGAAGCTGATGGTGCGGGTGCCGAAGCGGCCGTTGTCGAGAACGGCTTCCGCGGCGGTGATTTCAGGACCTTCCAAGAGGTCTCTCCTTCTTTGTTTAGACTCGCACGCGCGTTTCGCGCGCGAGATCGTGCGAAAGAACGGAGCAGGCGGATCCAGACGCGCAGCCGTGCCGCGCCGCCAGCGCTGGCCACCAGTAGAAAGCCACCCTGCATACGCATTCGATACACCGCGCTGTGCGCAGCAGTCGATCACCGCAGAGGAACCCACCACAGGAGACCAGCTTCCCGCCGGTCCGCTCCGGACACCGCAGAGACTCCACGGCATCCTGTTCCACCCTATCAGCCGCGACCCGGCCCACGTAGGCTGGAGGCATGAGCACCGACGACCAGACCGCGACCGACGAGATGAAGCGCAAGTTCAAGGAGGCGCTCGACAAGAAGAACGCGCATCACCGCAGCGGCGAAGCGCACCTCGACGGCGACTCCGCGATCCACGGCACGCACGGCGCCGAGACCAAGCGCACGTTCCGCCGCAAGAGCGGCTGAAAGCCCCGGCAGAAAAGGCGAGAAGACGATGAGCGAACCGAACACCCCCTCCGACGAGCCCGCGGCCCCCGGCCTCGGCGAGGATGTGCCCTCCCGGGCCGAGGAAGACGACCTGACGCGCGCCGAGCAGATCGAGAACGAGCGCAGACTCGCCCTCGAGGTCGAGGAGTTCGAAGGCGGCATCCAGGGCTGACCCGACGGATCGACGACGGAACCGCATGAGGCGCCGCGCCCGTCAGTCCTGCGCCGTTGGCACCCGCCGGTTCTCTCCCCCACCGGGGACCATGACGTAGCCGGCGTGCTTGGCCGACAGACCATCGCCCGCAGTGCGTCCGCGCACGCGCCGCCAGGCCCACGGCAGCGCGTCACGGGTCAGCCACGTGCCCGGCGGGGGCACGTCGGGATCGGCGTGCAGCGCGGCATCCAGTTCGCCGAGCGTCTCGGCGTCGCGGACACCGAGCGCCTGCGCGACGCGATACGCGAGCAGACGGTGCCCCTGCGAACTGAGATGGACCTTGTCGTGCGCCCAGTTGCCGAGATGGTCGATGCCGGAGAGCTCCTCACCGCCGACGAAGGTCGCGCCGTGATGTGCCGCCACACGCTCGAGTTCGGCGGCGAACCGCGCGAAGCGTCGCACGAGGAGTGCGGCGGGTCGTCGACGCGGCAGGAACGGGGCGATGAGGACGACCGCGGCGCCCTCCGCACGGAGCGCCGCGACCGCGGGCTCGACCGCGCGCGCCAGCGCCACGGCGTCGACGCTCGCCCCGACGAGATCGTTGGCGCCGATGAGGATCGTCGCGACATCCGGGCGCAGCGCGAGGGCGCCCGGCAGCTGTTCGGCCAGGAGGTCGCCGATCCGCCGACTGCGCACCGCGAGATTGGCGTAGTGCAGAGGGGACGTTCCGCGGCCGGCGAGGATCGCGGCCAGCCGGTCGGCCCATCCGCGCACCTCGCCGTCCGGCATGCGCGACGTATCCCAGAGGCCCTCCGTGATCGAATCACCCAGCGCCACGTACCGCCGAACAGTCGCCGGCATCGCCGGAGATACGGGAAGGGACATCGCGGCTCGCGGCCGCACGCGGTCGTTGCGGGCCGCCTCGTAGTATCCGATGAGCTGATCGACGAGCACGGGCCACGTGCGGTGCTGGACCGCCTCGCGCGCCGCGACGCCGAACGCACGGCGCTTGGCCTCGTCGCCGACGAGGTCGGCCACCCGCGCGCGCAGGTCGTCCAGGTCGCCGGGGCGGTACAGCCATCCGTCGACGCTGGAGCGTACGAGGTCGAGAGGTCCCCCGACGCCGGTCGCGACGACCGGCACGCCGCTCGCGTGCGCCTCCTGGATCGTCTGGCCGAACGTCTCGCTCTCACCCGGATGCACGAAGACGTCGAAGCTCGCGACGGCCTGGGCGAGCTCGAGACCGGAGAGGTGGCCGCAGAAGAGGGCCTCCGGCATCCGCTGCTCCAGACGTGCACGCATCGGACCGTCGCCGACGACGACGAGCCGGATGCCGGGCAGATCGCCCAGCGCGGCGAGATCCTCCACCTGCTTCTCGGCGGCGAGGCGCCCCACGTACCCGACGACCACTCGACCGGGCGCGACGTGCGCGCGCCACGCGTCGCTGCGGCGATCGGGGCGGAATCGCGCCGTGTCGACGCCGCGCGCCCACAGGTGCGTTCGCGGCACAGCCAGCTCCTCGAGCTGGCGGAGCGCCGACGCTGAGGGCGCCAGGGTCATGGTCGCCCGACGGTGCAGTCGGGCGACATGCGACGCGGTGAGCGCCGCGGCGTGAGGCACTCCGTACTTGCGGGCGTAGGCGATGACGTCCGTCTGGTAGACGGCGACCGTCGGAAGTCCGAGCGTCTCGGCCGCCGTGACGCCGCGCCAGCCGAGTGCGAACGGGGACGCGAGATGGACGACATCGGGCTCGAAGGCGCGGAGGAGACCGGCGACGCGCCCCGCCCCGGCGAGTGCGACGCGCACCTGGGGGTAGCCGGGCAGCGGCACGGACGGCAGCAGAGTGGCATCGGGGCCCGAGGTGGCCCCCGGCGCGCCCGGCGCGATGACGACGGTCTCGTGGCCGCGCTCCTCGAGATGGCGCACGGCATGGAGGACGGAGCCCGTGACCCCGTTCATGTGAGGCAGGAACGACTCGGCGACGAACGCGACTCTCATGACTCCAGGGTCGCGCCGCGCGCCGCGCGAAGTGCCCCGACGCGGGCCGGATCGCCGACTTGTCGCCCAATGCTCGCCTGCCGGACACCCGGGTGTCGCCTGCGGCCGCGGTGTTCTCACGCCGTTCATGCGGGCCTGGTAGGCAGGCGGAGTGACCGCCGCATGGCTCGATTCCCTCGCGGCGACGCCCTGGGCGCTCGTGATCCTGTTCGTCCTGGTCGTCGCCGATGCGCTCCTCGTAGTCGTCCCGGGTGAGGCCGCGGTCACGGCGTACGGCGCCCTCGCGGTCGCCCACGGCACGCCGGCGCTGTGGGCGGTGATCGCCGTCGCGGCATCCGCCGCGCTCTGCGGCGACGCGCTCTGCTACCTCGTCGGCCGTACCGTCGGCACGACCAGGTGGGCCTGGATGCAGCGCCCACGCATTCAGTCCACGTTCCTGTGGGCGCAGCGGCGACTCCACGATCGAGCCGCGCTCGTGCTGTTCACAGCGCGCTTCGTCCCCTTCGCGCGCCTCGCTGTCGGCGTGACCGCCGGGGCAACGCGCGTGCGAGCGCGCCGCTTCTTCGCCCTCGCCGCGTGTGCGGCGACGGCATGGGCCGCGTATCAGGCGCTCATCGGCGCCGCCATCGCGGCGATCCTGCCGGGCGGGCCCGTCGTGGCCGTCGTGGTGTCCGTCGCCGTCGCCATCGCCACCGGCGGGGCGATCGATGCGCTCCTCGCGCGGCGGATGCGGACTCAGGCGCCGAGTGCGTCCGCGCCCCACTCGGGCGGGCCGTCGGAACCGGCCGGATAGTCCTCGAGCGGGACATCACCGCGGCGCCAGGCGTCGCGGATCGGCTGAACGATCCGCCAGCATTCCTCCGCGGCGTCACCGCGGACGGACAGCATCGCATCGCCGTCGAGGATCGCGGCCAGCACCTCGACGTAGGCGCGATGGGCCCCGAGCCCGAGGTCCGCCTCCAGCGTCGCGCGGTGGAGCGAGAACGGGTCGTCACCGCCGTTCACCGAGACCTCGAGGCCGAGGCGGTCGGGCCCGAGCGAGATCCGGACGACGCCGCCCCGCGCGTCGCCCGTGAAACCCGTCGGCAGGTGCCGCACGGGGCGCAGGGCGACCGTGATCTCCGCCGTCTTCGCACCGAGCGCCTTTCCGGAACGGAGCGTGAACGGCACGCCCGCCCACCGGGCGTTGCGCACCTCGAAGACGACCAGTGCGAGGGTCTCGGTCTCGAGCGCGGGGTCCACGCCGGGCTCGTCGACGTACGCGGGCAGGTCCTCCCCGCCCGCCGCCCCCGCGATGTACCGGGCACGGTGCGAGAAGCGCACCGGGTTGTCCTCCCACACCCGCACGGCGCGCAGGACCGCGGATGTCGCCGAGCGCACGTCCTCGGCGGACAGGGCTGCGGGCGGCTCCATCGCGAGGATGGCGAGGACCTGCAGCAGCTGACTCTGGATCATGTCGTCGAGCGCGCCTGCGTGGTCGTAGAACGCCGCCCGCCCCTCGAGACCGAGCGTCTCGTCGAATCGGATCTCGACGCGCTCGACGTGCTCGGCCGACCAGATCGACTCGAACACGCGATTCGCGAAGCGCACACCGAGGATGTCGAGAACGGTCGAGCGCCCGAGGAAGTGGTCCACGCGGAAGATGCGCTCCTCCGGCAGGAGCGCGGAAAGGACCCGGTTCAGCTCACGCGCGCTCTCCTCGTCGTCTCCGAAGGGCTTCTCCAGAGCGAGGATCGCCCCGTCCGGCAGCTCCCCCGGGGCCAGGGCTGCGCACGCCGCTGCTGCGGCGGCGGGCGGCACGGCGAAGTACAGCACGAGGCGCCCGGCGGTGGCATCCTCGATCACGCGGCGCAGCCCGGGGGCCGTCGTCGCATCAACCGCCAGATAGGGGGTGGATGCCACGGAGGCGAAGGCATCCTCCGCGCCCGCCTCGCGGAAGGCCTCGCGCACGCGTCGACGCCACTGCGCGTCGCTGAGCTCGGTGCGCCCCGCGCCGACGAGATGGATCCGTCGGTCCGGCTGCGCCTGCAGCAGCTCGGCGAGTGCAGGGAGCAGCAGCCGCCGCGCGAGGTCGCCGCTCGCACCGATGATCACCAGGGTCTGCTCGCCGCTCAAATCGCCACGATAGGCCCGCGCGTGCAGACCGCCCAAGCGGGCAGAATCGACACGTGCCGGTCAGCTACACTCCCCCGACTCTCGCGGACTACGCCCTCCTCAGCAACAGCCGCACCGCGGCACTCGTCTCGCGCGACGGCGCCGTCGACTGGCTGTGCCTGCCGCGCTTCGACCGGGCATCGGTGTTCGGCGCCCTGCTCGGCGACGCCGCGCAGGGGCAATGGCATCTGCGGCCGACGGACTCCGGCGCGGAGTCCACGCGACGCTACGACGGCGACACCTTCATCCTCGTGACGCGCTGGAGCACCCCGACGGGCGTCGCCGAGGTACGCGACTTCCTCGTCGTCCCCCCACACGGACACGAAGCGGATGAGCGGGTCGATCTCGTGCGACGCGTCGTCGGCGTCTCCGGCGACGTGACCTTCACGCAGGACGTGCGGCTGCGCTTCGACTATGCGCGCGCTCTGCCCTGGCTGCGGCAGACCGGAGACGCCGACGCGCCGGAGCTGACGGCGATCGCCGGACCGGATGCCGTCCTCCTGCGCGGGGCCCGCGTGGATGCCACCGATCACGTCCACCGCGGCGAGATCACCGTCACCGCCGGCGAAACGCGCGATCTCGTGCTGACGTGGCATCCGTCGCACCGCCCCGCGCCTGCGCCGCTCGTCGTCGCAGAGGCCGTCGCGCGCACGGAGCAGTGGTGGGCGCAGTGGGCGGCACACATCCGCGTCGAGGGTCCGCACCGCGATGTCGTCGTCCGCTCCCTGCTGACGCTGCGCGCCCTCACACACCACGACACCGGCGGGATCATCGCGGCGCCGACGACCTCGCTGCCCGAGCAGTTCGGCGGCGAGCGCAACTGGGACTACCGCTACGTGTGGCTGCGCGACGCGTCCCTGACGATCGAGGTGCTCCTCGCGCGCGGGTTCCAGCACGTCGTGCAGCATTGGCAGCACTGGCTGCTGCGCGCGATCGCGGGCGATCCCGCCGATCTGCAGATCGTGTACGGCATCGCCGGCGAGCGCGACCTCGTCGAACGTGAGCTCCCGTCGCTTCCGGGATACCGGGGCGCGGCGCCCGTGCGCATCGGCAACGGCGCGGCGACCCAGTATCAGGCCGACGTGATCGGCGAGGTCCTCTCCGCGCTCGCGGCGGCGCGCGACGCCGACGTGCCCGAGGCTGCGCTGTCGTGGCCGCTCGAGCGCGCGCTGCTGCGCCGCGCTGAAGCGCGACTCGACGAGCCCGACCGCGGCATCTGGGAGATCCGCGGAGATCCGCGCATGTTCACGCACTCGCGGGCGATGGTGTGGACCGCGTTCGACCGCGGCATCCGAGGCGTCCGCACGCACGGACTGGACGCGCCGAAGGGAACGGTGACGCGCTGGGAGCGTATCCGTGCGCGTCTGCGTGAGGAGATCGACAATCACGGTGTGAGCGCGAGCGGGCACTTCGTGCAGCACCGCGATACGGACGCCGTGGATGCCTCCCTGCTGCTCCTGCCGGTCTACGGCTTCTGCGCAGCCGACGACCCGCGGATGCTCGCGACCGTCGCCGAGATCGAGCGCACGCTCATGCCAGACGGACTCGTTCTGCGCTATCGCACCGAATCAGGGGTCGACGGTCTCGAGGGACAGGAGAACCCGTTCCTCGCGTGCTCGCTGTGGCTCGTCGAGCAGTACGCCGCCTCGGGACGGGTCGCCGACGCCCGGACGCTGCTCGAGCGTGTCTGCGCGTGCGCCAACGATCTCGGCCTCTTCTCGGAGGAGTACGACGTGCGCGCCGGGCGCCAAGCGGGGAACATGCCGCAGGCGCTCACCCACCTTGCACTCGTCCGCGCGGCCGACGCCGTACGGCGCGCCAGCTGAGGAGACGCGCCGCGCCGCTCCGAGAAGGCATCGCGGGTGTCGGACAATGAAGAAGTGACCCGACTCCCCCGCATCGCCATGCCCGCTCGTCTCTCCGGTGCCGAGGGCGCCGATGCGCGGGTGGGCCTCGCGAACGTGATCTTCGACGACGTCGCGGCACTCGTCCGCGCGGAGGCGCTCGATGTCGTCGTGGTGCGGGGTGCCGATCTCACGGGATTCGACGGCGTCGTGCTGCCCGGCGGCGGCGACATCGACCCCGCCCGCTACGGCGGCGACGCCGCAGCACCCGTCTACGACGTCAACGACGCGCAGGATGATCTCGACTTCGCCGTGACAGCGGCGGCCGTCGCCGCAGGGCTCCCCATCCTCGGAGTGTGCCGCGGGCTGCAGGTGCTCAACGTCGCCTTCGGCGGCACGCTCGTCGAAGACCTCCCCGTCCGCGACGACGACGTCAGGCACACCCCGGGGGACGACGGCTGCGGCGAACTGGAGTGGACGTGGCATCCCGTCGAAGTCGTGCCGACCTCGCGGCTGCGCGGCGAGGTGGATGCCGACGAGATCGCCGTCGCATCGGGACACCACCAGGCCATTCGAGAGCTCGGCGCGGGCCTCACCGCCACGGCGGTCGCCGCCGACGGCGTCATCGAGGCGGTCGAGCACGCCGAGCTGCCGATCGTCGCGGTGCAATGGCACCCCGAAGCCGAGGGGACCCCCGCGCAGCTCGCAGGAGCCCCCTTCGCCGTCTTCGCCGATCTCGTCCGCTCGCGCCGGCTCACCCCGCGCTGACCGCGAACGCGCGACTATTCGCCCGCCAGCCCGCCCAGCAGGTGTCCGCCGCCAGACGCGTTGCCGCCGCCGATCAGCCGCTGGAAGCTGTCCAGATAGTTCTCCGGGGCGAACGGGTCGCCGCCTGTCGCCGGCGTGCGCCGCGCGACGGCCTCGGCGAGCTCCCGCGCGCCCTTCTCGACACGGGCGCTCAGCGGCGCGACCTGGTCGGCCGCCCCACCCCAGTCGCTCGACGCGGCGAACACGCCCGTCGAGACGGCGTCTGCGTGGAGGTAGGCGAACAGCGGGCGGATCGCGTAGTCGATCGCGAGCGAGTGCCGCGCCGTTCCGGCGTTGGCCCCGATCAAGACGGGCATTCCGGTGAGGGCATCAGGGTCGAGCACGTCGATGAACGACTTGAACAGGCCCGAGTAGCTCGTGGAGAAGATCGGCGTCACCGCGATCAGCGCGTCGGCAGAGACGACGGTGTTGATCGCCGACTCCAGCGCGGGCGGCGCAAACCCCGTGAGCAGATTGTTCGTGATGTCGTGGGCGAGATCACGCAACTCGATCGTGTCGACGGATGCCGTGATTCCCCGCTCCGCGAGCTGGGTGACGGTCGCCGCAGCGAGCCGATCGGCGAGCATGCGCGTCGAGGACGGGTTCGACAGCCCTGCCGCGACGACCGCGATCCGGCGGGGAGAGGTGTCGGTGCTCATCGCGCGGCCGCCGCTCCGAACGCCGCTCCCGCAGGCGCGGGCACGTCCTGATAGGGCGACGGGCCGGACAGGTTGTCGCCGCGATTCGCGCGGGGCGTCGCCTGACGGCTCGGACCGTCGCCGTACGTCTCGCGGACGCGCGCGGCGTGGGTCGGGGCATCCGGCACGTTCGCGGGACGGTTCTGCGCGAGCTCCTTGCGGAGGACGGGCACGACCTCGCCGCCGAGGAAGTCGAGCTGCTCGAGCACCGTCTTCAGGGGCAGGCCCGCGTGATCCATCAGGAACAGCTGCCGCTGGTAGTCGCCGAAAAGGTCGCGCATGCCGGCGTACCGGTCGATGACCTGCTGGGGTGAGCCGACCGTCAACGGGGTCATCTCGGTGAAGTCCTCCATCGACGGGCCGTGCCCGTAGACCGGGGCGTTGTCGAAGTACGGACGGAACTGCTTCACGGCATCCTGCGAGTTCTTCGCGATGAACGCCTGCCCACCGAGGCCGACGATGGCCGTCTCGGGCGCACCGTGTCCGTAGTGCTCCCAACGCTGGCGGTAGAGACCGATGAGCCGCTGGTAGTGCTCGGCGGGCCAGAAGATGTTGTTTGCGAAGAAGCCGTCGCCGTAGTAGGCGGCCTGTTCGGCGATCTCGGGCGTGCGGATCGAGCCGTGCCACACGAACGGCGCGACGCCGTC
>QFPD01000112.1 GCA_003248845.1 Microbacterium sp.
CCTTGAAGGTGCTCCTCGAACTCGGTGAACTGGACTCTGAACAAGAGCAATTCTCCCAGATCAGGAGCACTTTCCATGTCTACCGCGCTGTGCTCCATCCCCCACCGATGAAAGCCCGAGGCTAGGCTGTGAGGACACTCAGGCATACCGTCGTGTGATGTCGCACGGCGGCCCCTCCCCTCGAGAGGTGAGCATGTTCCGTAAGATCCTCGTCGCGAACCGCGGTGAAATCGCCATCCGAGCCTTCCGCGCCGCCTATGAGCTGGGCGCGCGTACCGTCGCGGTGTTCCCGTGGGAGGATCGCGGCTCGCTGCACCGGCAGAAGGCCGATGAGTCGTACGAGATCGGTGTGCAGGGGCATCCGGTGCGTGCCTACCTCGACGTCGAGGAGATCATCCGCGTCGCGGTCGCCTCCGGCGCCGACGCGATCTATCCCGGGTACGGATTCCTCTCGGAGAACCCCGAACTCGCCGCGCGGGCCGCTGAGAACGGCATCACGTTCATCGGACCTCCCGCGCGCGCCCTCGAGATGGCGGGCAACAAGGTGACCGCGAAGGAGCACGCGATCGCCGCGGGGGTGCCGGTGCTGCGCTCCACCGAGGCATCCGACGACGTCGATGCGCTCGTCGCGCAGGCTGAGGAGATCGGCTTCCCGATCTTCGTCAAGGCCGTCGCGGGCGGAGGCGGGCGCGGCATGCGCCGTGTCGAGACTTCCGGCGAGCTGCCCCCGGCCATCGCCGAGGCCTCGCGCGAGGCGGCCGCCGCATTCGGTGACGGACGCGTCTTCCTGGAGCAGGCCGTCATCCGTCCGCGCCACATCGAGGTGCAGATCCTCGCGGATGCCGCGGGGGAGACCGTCCACCTGTTCGAACGTGACTGCTCCGTGCAGCGGCGCCACCAGAAGGTCATCGAGATCGCTCCGGCACCGAACCTCGACCCCGCGATCCGCGACGCACTGCACGCGCACGCCGTCGCGTTCGCACGCTCCATCGGCTACGTCAATGCCGGCACCGTCGAGTTCCTCCTCGAGACGGCGGGCCCCCGTACCGGCGAGGTCGTCTTCATCGAGATGAACCCGCGCATCCAGGTCGAGCACACCGTGACGGAGGAGGTCACGGACGTCGATCTCGTGCAATCGCAGATGCGCATCGCGGCGGGGGAGACGCTCGGTGAGCTGGGCCTCCATCAGGAGGACATCCATCTGCGCGGGGCGGCCCTGCAGACCCGCATCACGACGGAGGATCCGTCGCAGGGCTTCCGGCCCGACACGGGGCGCATCACGACCTACCGTTCACCGGGTGGGGCCGGCATCCGCCTCGACGGTGGCACGACCGCCGCCGGATCGCAGATCAGCCCGCACTTCGACTCGATGCTCGCGAAGCTCACGTGTCGCGGTCGCGACTTCCCCGCCGCGGTCGCCCGCGCCCGCCGAGCCCTCGCGGAGTTCCGTATCCGCGGCGTCTCGACGAACATCCCGTTCCTGCGTGCCGTGCTGGATGACCCGGCGTTCGTCGCCGGCGACCTGTCGACGTCGTTCATCGACGAGCGTCCCCAGCTGCTCACGCAGAACCCCTCGCGCGACCGCGCGACGAAGCTGCTGAACTGGCTCGCGGATGTGACGGTGAACCGCCCGTACGGCGAGAAGCCGCTGTCGGTTTCGCCGGGAAGCAAGCTGCCGACGATCGATCTGCAGGCGCCGGTACCGCGCGGCAACCGCGACGTGCTGCGCGAACTCGGCCCCGCGGGCTTCGCTCAGGCCCTGCGCGCACAGACCGCCCTGGCCGTCACCGAGACGACGTACCGGGACGCGCACCAGTCCTTGCTCGCGACGCGCGTGCGCACGCGCGACCTCGTGCGGGTCGGCCCGCACGTCGCGCGCATGACGCCGCAGCTGCTGTCGGTGGAGGCGTGGGGCGGGGCGACGCACGACGTCGCCCTGCGATTCCTCGCCGAGGACCCGTGGGAGCGACTCGAAGCCCTCCGCGATGCGATGCCGAACATCCCGATCCAGATGCTGCTGCGCGGGAGGAACACCGTCGGCTATACGCCGCGGCCGACCGCCGTCACCGATGCCTTCGTGAGGGAGGCGGCGGCGACCGGTGTCGACATCTTCCGCATCTTCGACGCCCTCAACGACGTCGACCAGATGCTGCCCGCGATCAGCGCAGTCCTCGAGACGGGCACCGCGGTGGCCGAGGTGGCCGTCTGCTACACCGCCGATCTGCTCGACCCCGCGGAGAAGCTGTACACGCTCGACTACTACCTGCGCCTCGCCGACCGCATCGCGGCATCCGGCGCGCACATCCTCGCGATCAAGGACATGGCGGGTCTTCTTCGCCCCGCGGCCGCGGCGAAGCTCGTCACGGCTCTGCGCGAACGCTTCGACCTGCCGGTGCACGTGCACACGCACGACACGGCGGGCGGTCAGCTCGCGACGCTTCTCGCGGCGAGCGCCGCCGGCGCCGACGCCGTGGATGCCGCCGCCGCCCCGCTTGCGGGGACGACGAGCCAGCCCTCGCTGTCCGCGCTCGTTGCGGCGCTCGCGCACACCGACCGCGACACGGGGCTGTCCCTGCAGGCCGTGAGCGACCTCGAGCCGTACTGGGAAGCCGTGCGTCAGCTCTATCGGCCTTTCGAATCGGGTCTGCCGAGCCCGACGGGCCGCGTGTACCACCACGAGATCCCCGGAGGGCAGCTGTCGAACCTGCGGCAGCAGGCGATCGCGCTCGGCATGGCCGACGACTTCGAGCGCATCGAGGACATGTACGCGGCGGCCGACCGACTGCTCGGACGGCTGCCGAAGGTCACGCCGTCATCGAAAGTCGTCGGTGATCTCGCGCTCGCCCTCGTCGCGGCGAATGCCGATCCGGCCGACTTCGAGGAGAACCCGCAGAACTACGACATCCCCGACTCCGTCGTCGGCTTCATGGCCGGCGAGCTCGGCGACCTGCCCGGAGGATGGCCGGAGCCGTTCCGCACGAAAGTGCTCGCAGGCCGCGAGGTGTCCGTCGAGATCCCGCCGCTGAAGCCGGAGGAGGAGGACGGCCTCGCCGGCGATGCCGCGACGCGTCGCCGCACGCTCAACCGGCTGCTGTTCCCGGGGCCCGCGAAGGACTTCGAGGCTACGCGTGCCGCATACGGCGACCTCTCGGCACTCGGCACCCCGGACTATTTCTACGGCCTCAAGCCCGGCGAGGAGCACGTCGCCGAGATCGACCCGGGGGTACAGCTCTACGTCGGCCTCGAAGCGATCGGCGAGCCGGATGCCGCGGGCATGCGCACCGTCATGACGACGCTCAACGGGCAACTGCGCCCCGTCTGGGTACGCGACCGGAAGGTCGCGGTCGACAAGGTCGCGGCCGAGAAGGCCGACACCTCCAAACCCGGGCAGGTCGCCGCGCCCTTTGCCGGCGTCATCACGGTCAAGGCCGCCGTCGGCGACCGCGTTGCGGCGGGACAGCCGGTGGCTTCGATCGAGGCGATGAAGATGGAAGCGGCCATCACCGCACCCGTAGCGGGCGTCGTCGAGCGCGTCGCTATCGCGACGAGTTCGCCGGTTGAGGCAGGTGACCTTTTGGTCGTCATCCGACCCGCCGACTAGCCTGGACCGGGGCGCGCGGCGCCCGCGAACGATCTGGGAGTGTGCAGCGTGGCCAATGAAGCAGGCGACAACGGGGCCGACGAGGTCGACAACGGTGTCCTTCCCGAGGCTGGCGCCGACACGACCGGCATCGGCATCGTGGCGGGTGGGACGGCGCAGGTCGACGTCGCGCTGCCGGTCGTGGCACCCGATGACGACGACCTCGTGGAGGATGACGACGTCGTCCTCGACGAGGCGGACGACGGCGCCCCGAGCCGCGTGATCCCCGCTCCGGCGGAGCGCTCGCTGCCCGCCGCGGCCGAGCGGGTCGATACCAGGGGTGCGGTCGCCGCGGCCGTGGCGCCGGAGTCCGACACGGACCGCCATGAGCGCGTCCGCCCGCGCACCTCCGAGATCACGCTGCAGTCCCGCCGGCTGGGTGACTTCGAGGCGGATCGTGAGAGCGCCGACCTGCTGACGCCCGATCGACTGCTCGACCCGGCCCACGTCCTGCGCGCCGAGCCGGAGGGGGCCTGGCGTCACCTTGTGTACACGCTCTCGGGGCGCCGTCTGAACCTCGGTGACAGCCGCCGCGCACGTGAGCGCAAGGCACTCGATGCACGCATCGCCGCGCCTCTTCCGGGCGGCGCACGATTCGTCCCGGTGCTCTCGCGCAAGGGCGGCGTCGGCAAGACGACCGTCACGACTCTTCTCGGAATGGCGCTCGCCGACGCGCGGGAGGACCGCATCATCGCCGTCGACGCGAACCCCGACCGGGGAACGCTCGCCGAGCGCATCGGACGGACGAGCGGAAAGACCGTGCGCGACCTCGTGCGGGCGCGCGCCGACGTGCAGGGTTTCAACGACATCTCGGAGATCGTCGGTCGCGACCAGACGCGCCTCGACGTCCTGGCCTCCGATGCCGATCCCCACGTGTCCGAAGCCTTCAGCGATGACGACTACCGTGACGTCGCCGAGATCGCGGCGCACTTCTACTCGGTCGTGCTCACCGACACGGGCACGGGCATCGTGCATTCCGTGATGGATGCCACCCTCGAGCGCGCCGACACCCTCGTCATCGTCGCGGGGCTCTCGATCGATGAGGCGCGCCTCGCCTCCGAGACCCTCACGTGGCTCGAGTCGAACGGGTACGCCGAGCGCGTGCGCGGCGCCGTCGTCGTCCTCAACACGGCGCGCCCAGGTGCGCCGCTCGTCCGTGCCGACGAGCTCGAGGCACACTTCCGCAGTCGTGTGCGTCAGGTCGTCCGCATGCCCTACGACCCGCACATCGCTTCCGGCAGTGCGATCGCCTTCCGCGATCTGCAGTCGGAGACCCGCGAGGCCGCACGTCGGCTTGCGGCGACGGTGGTCGAAGGTCTGCGCGCGCAGGCTGCCGCCTGATGGCCGTCCGCACGATCCGGCTGTTCGGCGACCCGGTGCTGCGCGCCGTCAGCGCGCCCATCGACGCCATCGACGACGGCATCCGCAGCCTCGTTCAGGACCTACTCGACACGGTCGAGCTCCCGGGGCGCGCCGGAGTCGCTGCCCCGCAGATCGGTGTCGGGCTGCGTGCTTTCAGCTACAACATCGACGGCGAGATCGGTTACGTCCTCAACCCCGTGCTCGCCGAGGTCCGCGGCGAGCCCGTGCCGGTGGGTGAGGGGTGCCTCTCGGTTCCGGGCCTCTGGCACGACGCGTTGCGGCACCCGTGGGCGCGCGTGACGGGTGTCGATCTCGACGGGAACGAGGTCGTCCTCGAGGGGGAGGGCCTGATGGCGCAAGCCCTCCAGCACGAGACCGACCACCTCGACGGCATGTTGTACCTCTCGCGCCTCGCGCCCGACGACCGCAAGCGCGCGATGCGCGAGGTACGCGAGTCGGCGTGGTTCTGACCCGCGCCGCGGGCGGCGTCAGCCGAGCGACACGTTGGTGGTCGTGACCGGCACGGTGTAGATGTCCTCGATGGCGTCGGCGAAGTCGTCCAGGATGACGTTTCGCTTGATCGAGAGCTTCGGCGTGAGGTGTCCGCTCGCCTCGGTCCATTCCGTGTCGAGGATCGTGAATTTGCGGATCGACTCCGCCCGCGAGACTCCCTTGTTGGCGATGTCGATGGCGCGCTGGACCTCGGCCCGGACGGCCGGGTTGTTCGCGGCATCCGCCAGCGTCATGTCGGCGGCCAGGCCGTTGTTGCCGAGCCAGGTCGGCAGCATCTCGGGATCAAGCGTCACGAGGGCGGAGATGAACGGTTTCTGGTCGCCCACGACGACGACCTGGCCGACGATCGGGTTGGCTCGGATCGGGTCTTCGAGCGCCGCCGGCGAGACGTTCTTGCCGCCGGCCGTCACGATGATCTCCTTCTTGCGTCCCGTGATCGTCAGGAAGCCCTCGTCGTCGAACGACCCGAGATCTCCCGTCTTGAACCAGTCGCCGTCGAACGCGGCGGCCGTTGCCTCGGCGTTCTGCCAGTACTCCTTGAAGACGTTGATGCCGCGGACCTCCACCTCGCCGTCATCGGCGAGGCGCACACCGACGCCGGGGAGGACGGGACCCACCGTGCCGATCTTGGACTTCTTGGCGAGATTGACCGTCGCGGGCGCTGTGGTCTCGGTGAGCCCGTAGCCCTCGAGGATCGTGACACCGAGGCTGTGGAAGAAGTGGCCGAGCCGCGGGCCGAGCGGGGCCGAGCCGGAGACGGCGTACGTCACGCGGCCGCCCATGGCGGCGCGCAGCTTGCTGTAGACGAGCTTGTCGAACAGGGCGAACTTGATCTTCGTGCCGAGGGGCACCTTCTTGCCCTCCTGGAGGAGGGTCGAGTGCTCGATCGCGGTGTGCGCGGCGGCGCGGAAGATCTTGCCCTTGCCGCCGGCCTCGGCCTTCTGCTCCGCCGAGTTGTAGACCTTCTCGAAGACGCGCGGCACGGCCAGCAGGAACGTCGGCTGGAAGGAGCCGAGCGCCGGAAGGAGCTGCTTCGTGTCGGGCTGGTGCCCGGTCTTGACACCCGCGTGGACATCGAGGATCGAAATGAAGCGCGCGAACACATGCGCCGTCGTGATGAACAGCAGGGTGGAGGCGCCGGGGGTGTTCACGACCTCTTCGAGCGCCTTCGCGGAGTTGCGCGCGAGTTCGACGAAGTTGCTGTGCGTGAGCACGCAGCCCTTCGGGCGTCCCGTCGACCCCGAGGTGTAGATGAGCGTCGCGATGTCGGAGCCGACGGCGAGGTTGCGACGACGCTCGATCTCCTCATCGGCGACATCGACACCCCCGGCGCGCAGGGTGTCCAGGGCGCCGGATGCCATGGT
>QFPD01000113.1 GCA_003248845.1 Microbacterium sp.
CCGTCATCGACTGGCTCGGCTACCCGCCGCCCGCGCTCCAGCACACGTTCAGGTTCGAGGGCTCCGAGGACCGTGTCGACTTCTTCTGGGAGGCGGAAGGGGTCGTCGGCGAATCGGACGGGTACGGCAAATACGCGACGGATGCCGTGGCATCCGTCACACGCGAGAAGCGCCGTGAGGATCGCCTTCGCCGACACGTGAAGGGGTTCGCCCGCTCGGACTGGTCCGACGCGGTCCTCGCCGATCCTCTGAACCGCACCCTCGCGGCCGCCGGATTGCGCCCCGAGCGCCAACGCCAGCACGGCATGCTCGCGACCCTCCGCCGCAACCCGCGCTCGCTCTGAGAGCGCTGACCGATCGAGACCGTCCGTTCGCGCCCGCCCTCGCACCCGCTCGTCGCCGAGAAGGCATGCAGCGCGCGAAACGCGGTCGCGCGAGCCGCGCTGCATGCCTTCTCGGCGAGGGGGCGGGTGGCCCGCGCTACGCGAACGCCTCGACAGGCGGGCAGGCGCACACGAGGTTGCGGTCGCCGTACGCGTTGTCGATGCGGCGGACAGGCGGCCAGTACTTCGTGCGCACCAGGGTGTGCACGGGGTACACCGCCAGCTCGCGCGGGTACGCGTGCGCCCACTCGCCCTCGATCACCGATGCCGCGGTGTGCGGGGCGTTCACGAGCGGATTGTCGGATGCCGGCCACTCCCCCGCCTGCACCCGCGACGCCTCCGCACGGATCGCGATCATCGCCTCTATGAACCGCTCGATCTCGCCGAGGTCCTCCGACTCGGTCGGCTCGACCATGAGCGTCCCCGCGACCGGGAACGACATCGTCGGGGCGTGGAAGCCGTAGTCGATGAGCCGCTTCGCGACATCGTCGACGGTCACCCCGGTCTCCTCCTTCAGCGGACGCAGGTCGAGGATGCACTCGTGCGCGACGAGCCCGCCCTCCCCGGCGTACAGCACCGGGTAGTGCTCGCGCAGACGCGCGGCGATGTAGTTCGCCGAGAGGACGGCCGCGCCCGTGGCATCCCGCAGTCCCGCGGCGCCCATCATGCGGATGTAGGCCCATGAGATCGGCAGGATGGATGCCGAGCCGTGGGGCGCCGCCGAGATCGGGCCGCCGTCGAACACGTGGCCGCCCGCGTGCTCCGCGCGCTGTGCGAGCGGATGCGAGGGCAGGAACGGCGCGAGGTGCGCCTTGGCGGCGACAGGTCCGACGCCCGGTCCTCCGCCGCCGTGCGGGATCGCGAATGTCTTGTGGAGGTTGAGGTGCGACACGTCGCCACCGAGGTCGCCGAAGCGCGCGAACCCGACGAGCGCGTTCATGTTCGCGCCGTCGACGTAGACCTGCCCGCCCGCCTCGTGCACGGCCGCCGTGATGTCGACGACGTCATGCTCGTAGACGCCGTGCGTCGACGGGTACGTGATCATGAGGGCCGCGAGCGCGTCGGCGTGCTGGGCGATCTTCGCGCGGAGATCACCGAGGTCGACGTTGCCCGCGTCGTCGCATGCGACGACGACGACGCGCATCCCCGCGAGGACGGCGGATGCCGCGTTCGTGCCGTGCGCCGACGACGGGATGAGGCAGACGTCGCGCTGGAGCTCGCCGCGGGAGTGGTGGTATCCGCGGATCGCGAGGAGCCCCGCAAGCTCACCCTGCGAGCCGGCATTCGGCTGAAGCGACACCGCGTCGTAGCCCGTGATCTCGGCGAGCCACGACTCCAGCTGCTCTATGAGCACCAGGTACCCCGCGACATCCTCCGCGGGAGCGAACGGGTGCACGCGCGAGAACTCCGGCCACGACACCGCGGCCATCTCGGTGGCGGCGTTGAGCTTCATCGTGCAGGAGCCAAGCGGGATCATGCCGCGGTCGAGCGCGTAGTCGCGGTCGGCGAGCTGCTTGAGGTAGCGCATCATCGCCGTCTCGGAGTGGTGCACATGGAAGACGGGGTGCGTCAGGAATTCGTCTTCACGACGCAGGTTCGCCGGCAGAAGCTCCGAGCCCGCGGCGGCCGAGAACCCGAAGGCCCGCTGCTCGGGGCCGCCGAACACCTGGGCGAGCGCGTGCAGCTCGCTCGTCGTCGTGGCCTCGTCGACGGAGATGCCGACCGAGTCGCTGTCACGGAACCACAGTTGGAATCCGCGCTCGCGCGCCTTCTCGACGACAGCGCCAGCGCGCCCCGGCACGTTGACGACGATCGTGTCGAAGAAGTCGTCGAAGACGACCTCGTTCCCGGCGTCCACGATCCAATCGCGCAGCAGGTGCGCTTTCGCGGTGACGTCGGCCGCGATTCGGCGCAGGCCCTCGGGCCCGTGGTAGACGGCGTACATGGATGCCATGACGGCCAGCAGCACCTGGGCGGTGCAGATGTTCGAGGTCGCCTTCTCGCGGCGGATGTGCTGCTCGCGGGTCTGCAGCGAGAGTCGGTAGGCGGGTGCACCGGCGGCATCCTGCGAGACGCCGACGAGGCGCCCGGGAAGCTGCCGCTCGAGGCCCGCGCGGACGGCCATGTACCCGGCGTGCGGACCGCCGAAACCCATCGGCACCCCGAAGCGCTGGGTCGTGCCGACGGCGATGTCCGCCCCGAGCGAGCCCGGCGAACGCAGCAGCGTCAGCGCGAGAAGGTCGGCAGCGACGACGACGAGGCCGCCCTGGGCCTGCACCGCGGCGATGGCCTCGGACGGATCCCCGATGCGGCCCGTGGCGCCGGGGTATTGGATGAAGGCGCCGAATGCACCCTCGGCGGGAACGAAGGCACCCTCGGCGGTAACGAATGCACCCTCGACGATCTCGATGCCGACGGCGGCGGCGCGGTGGTGGAGGAGCGCCTTCGTCTGCGGGAGCGCGTCGGCATCCACCAGGAAGACGTTCGACGTCGACTTCGAGGCGCGCCGCGCGACGAGCATGCCCTCGACGACCGCGGTGGACTCGTCCAGCATCGACGCGTTCGCCGTCGCGAGCCCCGTGAGGTCGGTGACCATCGTCTGGAAGTTGATGAGCGCCTCGAGACGCCCCTGCGAGATCTCGGGCTGGTAGGGCGTGTACGCCGTGTACCAGGACGGGTTCTCGAAGACGTTCCGCGCGATGACCGACGGCGTCAGCGTGTCGTAGTAACCGAGGCCGATCATCGACCGCGCGGGGCGGTTGAGCGCCGCGAGGGTGCGCAGCTCCGCGAGCGCCTCGGCCTCGGTGGCCGCGGCAGGGATCGCCGACTCGGCGACGGGCGCAGCGTGGATGGATGCCGGGACGGCGCGCTCGACCAGGGCCTCGACGGTGTCGTAGCCGAGCGCGCCCAGCATGATCGCCTGCGCATCGGCATCCGTGCCGATATGCCGGTCCCGGAATGCGGCGGAGGTCACTCCTCGCCGCCCGTGAGCGCGACGTAGGCTGCGCGATCCATGAGCGTCTCGACGTCGGCCGGGTCGACCTGGATCTTCACGAGCCATGCGCCGAACGCGTCGCCGTTGACCGAAGAGGGGTCGGAGACGACGGCGTCGTTGATCTCGACGACCTCGCCGGTGAGCGGGGCATAGAGCTCGCCGACCGACTTCGTCGACTCGATCTCGCCGCAGACCTCGCCTGCGGTCACGCTCGAACCCACAGCCGGAAGGTCGACGTAGACGACGTCACCGAGCTTGTCGGCGGCGTAGTCGGTGATGCCGACGGTCGCGACGTCGCCCGCGAGGGCGACCCACTCGTGCTCGTCGGTGTACTTGAGGCTGGTCAGGTCGGTCATGCGGTCCTCCGGTAGAAAGGCAGAGCGGTCACGGTCGCGGGGATGCGGGTTCCCCGCACGTCGATGAAGAGTTCGGTGCCCGCCTCGGCGAACGCGGGCGGAACGAAGGCCATCGCGATGGGGTGGCCGAGCGTGGGGCTGAGAGCCCCGCTCGTGATCTCGCCGATCGGCTCGCCCTCCATGACTGCGGCGTACACGGCATAGCCGGCGCGGCCGGCGCGGCGTCCTTCCGCGGCGAGGCCGACGAGCACGGGCAGGTCGGCGGGCGCGGCAGCCAGCGCCTCCTTACCGACGAATTCGTCCTTCTCGGATGCCACGACGCGCCCGAGTCCCGCCTGCGCGGGCAGGATGCGATCGCTCAGCTCGTGGCCGTGGAGCGGCATCCCGGCTTCCAGGCGCAGGGTGTCGCGGGAGGCGAGGCCCGCCGGAACGAGGCCGAGGGGCGCGCCTGAGGCCAGCAGAGCGTCCCACAGGGCGGGGGCCACCGCGTTCGGGACCATGAGCTCGAAGCCGTCTTCGCCCGTGTAGCCGGTGCGGGCGACGAAGACGTCTTCACCGGCGAAGCTCCCTCCGAGCCATGCGTAGTATCCGAGCTCGGCGAGGCCTTCGACGGTGAGCCCCGCGGCCGCGCGGACGATCTCCTGGGCACGGGGGCCCTGCACCGCGATGAGAGCGACGTCGTCGGAGATGTCGTCGATCACGGCGTCGCCGACGTAGCGCTCCCACGCCGCGGCCACGAGTGCCCGGTTTCCGGCGTTGGAGATCACGAGGAAGTCCTCATCACCGCGGCGGTAGACGATGACGTCGTCGACCACTCCGCCGGCCTCGGAGAGCAGGAGAGAGTATTTCGCCTTGCCGACCTTCATCGTGGAGATCCGTCCGGCCAGCGCGCTGTCCAGGACAGCGGCGGCGCCGGGACCGCGGAGCGTGAACTCGGCCATGTGCGAGATGTCGAACAGGCCCGCCGCCTGGCGGACGGCGTGGTGTTCGGCGAGGTCGGATGTGTAGCGGACGGGCATCGACCAGCCGCCGAAGTCGGTGAAGGATGCTCCGAGCGCGCTATGGCGGTCGTGGAGCGGGGTGGTGCGGAGGTCGGACACGAGTTCTCCCCGGGATCGGGCGGCGGATGCCGGGACCCCGGCATCCGTGAACTCCCCCTCTGTCATGGGCCTGAGAGCTTCGCGGATGCCGCTTCACGACATCGCTTTCACCGTCGGCGGATCCCCGGGCACAACCGTTTTCAGCGGGGATCGCTTTTCAGAGCGGCCGGACGCGGGCGGTACGCGGACCTGAGAGATTGGCGGGGAGGCTTGCTCCTTCGGTGCCCGGCACCCTCCGAGGAGGACGACCGGAGCTCTCCCGCGCGCGTCATACGGCCTGTGTTCTGTTGTGCGCCCAGCATAGCGTGCCGGGTGCCCGCGGTTTGTGTTCTGGTCGCTATGACTCTAAGATCGATCTCGGAGTTATGGTCATCATGACAAGAACAGCACCCGAGATCCGCGTCGCCGTGTCGACCGTCATCTTCAGCCTGCGCCGCCGGGACACAGCGGACGGGGCGACGATCGTGCTGCCGCTCGTCAAGCGCACGCGCGACCCGCACGAGGGCCAATGGGCGCTGCCAGGCGGTTGGCTGGGCGGCGACGAAGGGCTCGAGCGCGCGGCATCCCGCACCCTCGCCGAGACCACGACGCTGACGCCGAGCTACCTCGAGCAGTTGTACGCGTTCGGCGATCCCGGCAGATCGCCCGGTCGCGTCGTATCGATCGTGTACTGGGCGCTCGTGCGCGAGGACGTCTCGCTCGAATCCGAGCAGCACAACGTCGCCTGGTTCGATGCGACCGCGCTCCCCGCCCTCGCGTTCGACCACAACCAGATCGTCGACTACGCCCTGTGGCGCCTGCGCAACAAAGTCGGCTACAGCCGGATCGCGCACGGTCTCCTGCCCGACCTCTTCACCCTCGCGGACCTTCGCGAAGTGTACGAGGCGATCCTCGGACGGCGCCTCGATCCCGCGAACTTCCGGCGTCAGGTGGAGAACTCCGCCACCCTGATCCCGACCGACCGCTTCCGCACGGGCAGTCATCGGCCCGCGCGTCTCTACCGCTACAACCAGGACGTCGAGCTCGCCGACCGCGGCCCGCTTCCCTCCTCGATCGATCACAGCCGCCACGCCAGAGAGGCACAATCATGACCCTCCTGCAGATCCAACCCCACGACCGGAACCGCCCCGACGCGAGCGTCGACCACAAGATCCAGGCGATCGTGCAGGGCTCGTCGACGGCCGAGACGTGCAATACCGACCTGGCAGCAGGACCGTGGGACTTCGATGCCCGGCCCGGCTACGGCCCCGGCTCGTCGATGGGCGATGTGATCCCGACCGGCGCACCGCGCCAGGGCGAGCTGCCCGCGGAGTACCGCGAGGCATCCGAGGCCGAGCTCCACGACCGCATCCGCGCCGCGAAGCAGACCCTCGGCGACCGCGTCGTGGTGCTCGGCCACTTCTACCAGCGCGAAGAGGTCGTGACGCATGCCGACTACGTGGGCGATTCGTTCCAGCTCGCGAACGCCGCGCTCGCGCAGCCGCAGGCCGAGGCGATCGTCTTCTGCGGCGTGCACTTCATGGCCGAGACCGCCGACCTGCTCTCCCGCCCCGACCAGGCCGTCATCCTGCCGAACCTCGCGGCGGGGTGCTCGATGGCCGATATGGCTTCGATCGACGACGTCGAGGACTGCTGGGAGCAGCTCGCCGAGGTCTACGGACCGCTGGATGCCGTGGACGAGGACGGTCTCGTCCCCGTCATCCCCGTCACGTACATGAATTCGTCCGCCGCGATCAAAGGATTCGTCGGGCGCAACGGCGGCATCGTGTGCACGTCGTCGAACGCGCGCACGGTGCTCGAGTGGGCGTTCGCACGCGGGCGCCGCGTGCTGTTCTTCCCCGATCAGCACCTCGGCCGCAACACAGCGAAGGCGATGGGCGTGCCGCTGGAGGCCATGCCGATGTGGAACCCGCG
>QFPD01000114.1 GCA_003248845.1 Microbacterium sp.
GACTCTCACCCTCTCCAACGGCGTCGACGCGCCGCTGCGGATGGTCGACATCCCGTCGGTCCGCCTGATGAACGAAGCGCTCGCCGACCAGGTCGAGGTGAGCCAGATCCTCGCGCATCGCGACTCGCACGCCATGCCGGTCGTCCCCGGCCCCCCGCCGCCGCTTCCGACCGACCTCTGACGTCTGACCTCGGGCTTCTGACCGACCTGCGGGCGGTCCCGCGGCATCCGTCGACCTGGAAAGATGGATGCCGACGGAAAGGGATGCCATGGCGTTGACACTCGGAATCGTCGGAGGCGGGCAGCTGGCCCGCATGATGATCGCGCCGGCCGTCGAGCTCGGCATCGACGTGCGCGTGCTCGCGGAGGAGCCGGGGATGTCGGCGGCGCTCGCCGAGGCGGCGACCGGCGACTACCGCGACCTCGAGACGGTGCGCGCGTTCGCCCGCGGCGTCGACGTCGTCACGTTCGACCATGAGCACGTGCCGCAAGAGGTGCTGCGCGCGCTCGTCGCCGACGGCGTCGCCGTGCACCCCGGCCCCGACGCGCTGCAGTTCGCCCAGGACAAGCTGCGTATGCGTGCGCGTCTCGCCGAGCTCGGCGCCCCTCAGCCGGAGTGGGCCGAGGTGACGGATGCCGCGCAGCTGCAGGCGTTCCTCGACGCGAACGGCGGCCGCGCCGTCGTCAAGACACCGCGCGGCGGGTACGACGGCAAGGGCGTGCGCGTCGTGTCGCACCCTGACGAGGTCGCCGATTGGTTCGGCGACGGTCCACTGCTCGCAGAGGAGCTCGTGGACTTCTCGCGCGAGCTCGCGCAGCAGGTCGCCCGGCGCCCGTCCGGAGATCTCGTGGTGTACCCCGTCGTCGAGACGGTGCAGCGCGGCGGTGTGTGCGCCGAGGTCATCGCACCGGCTCCGCACGCCGCGGCACGCCTCGCCGAGGTCGCCGCGCAGATCGGCACCGCGATCGCCGAGGGTCTCGGGGTCACCGGGATGCTCGCCGTCGAACTCTTCGAGACGACGGATGAGCGATTGCTCGTCAACGAGCTCGCGATGCGCCCGCACAACAGCGGTCACTGGGGCCAGGACGGCGCGGTCACGGGCCAGTTCGAGCAGCACGTGCGTGCTGTGCTCGACCTGCCGCTCGGCGATCCGTCACCGCGACAGCCGTGGGCCGTCATGGTCAACATCCTCGGGGGGCCCGTCTCCGACTCGCTCGAGAGTCGGTTTCCCGCGGCGCTCGCCGCGCACCCCGAGGTCAAGGTGCACACGTACGGCAAGGCGCCGCGGCCCGGCCGCAAAGTGGGGCACGTCAACGCCACCGGCGACGACCTGGATGCCGTGGTGTACGACGCCCGCGCCGCGGCGGCCTTCTTCGCCGACTGAGCCTGCGCGCCGTTGCGGGGTTTCCCCAGGGTGTCGCCCTAGCCTTGTCGGGTGACCTCGCCGCTGCATTCCTCTGCGTCCCCGCTCATCGGTGTCGTCATGGGCTCGGACTCGGACTGGCGCGTCATGAGCGACGCGTCGCAGGCGCTGACCGATTTCGGCATCGCCCACGAGGTCGAGGTCGTCTCGGCCCATCGCACACCTGACAAGCTGCTCTCGTACGGGCGCACGGCTCGTGCGCGCGGGCTCCGCGCGATCATCGCGGGGGCCGGGGGTGCGGCGCACCTGCCCGGAATGCTGGCATCCGTCACCGCGCTGCCGGTCATGGGTGTGCCTGTGCAGCTGGCGACTCTCGACGGCATGGACTCGCTGCTCAGCATCGTGCAGATGCCCGCCGGCATTCCCGTGGCGACGGTCTCGATCAACGGGGCGAAGAACGCGGGCCTTCTCGCTGCGCGGATCCTCGGCGCCTCCGACGCAGATCTGGCCGACCGCGTCGAGCAGTACGCGCGCGATCTCGAAGCCCAGGTCGAAGAGAAGAACAGACGTCTGAAGGAGTCGCTGTGAGCGTGTCCGCGCCACCGCGGCCGGGCACGCCGGGCGGTGCCGGGGGTGCACCGCGCGGATCGTCGTCGCACGCGGGTCAGCGGGGTGACGGCGTCATCCTGGGGGATCAGCCGATCCGGCGGCCTGACACCCGTTCTCCGCGGGTCATGACGCGGAGGGCCTGGTGGCTCGTCGTCCTGAACTTCCTGCTGCCGGGTTCGGCGCAGTCGCTCGCAGGCAGCCGCCGACTTGCGCGGGTGGGGCTCACCGCCACGCTCGTCATGTGGCTGCTCGTCATCGCCGGCGTCGGCGTGACGCTCGTGTCGCCGGCCTTTCTCACGTCGCTCATGACCAACGGGTTCTTCCTGTTGCTCGTGCAGATCGTGCTGCTCGCGTACGCGATCCTGTGGGTCGTGCTGACGATCGACACGCTGCGGCTCGTCCGGCTCGTGAAGCTCAAGCCGAACGCGCGTCCCCTCGTGGCGCTTCTCGCGATCGTCGGGCTCGTGATCGGGGGCGGCGGAGTGACGTACGCCGCGCAGCAGCTCATCGCCCCGGCGCGCGAGGCACTGGCATCCATCTTCACGAACAACGACCCGCCGGTGCCGCCGTCCAACGGCTACTACAACTTCCTGCTGCTGGGCGCCGACTCGGGGCTCGGGCGCGACTCCATGCGCTTCGACTCGATCTCCGTCGTGTCGGTCAATGCCGAGACGGGCGGCGTGCACATCACCGGCATCCCGCGTGATCTCGCCTATGCGCCGTTCGCCGACGGCCCCATGCATGATCTGTACCCGGATGGCTTCGAGGGTCACTACTCCGAGACCTGCGGGTGGGGACCCGGGATCAACCAGCTGATGAACGCGGTGGAGATCTGCCAGGAAGACGGCGGCACGGGACTCTACCCGGATGCCGCGGCGCATTCGTCGACGCCCGCGATCGAGGCGACGAAGGATGCCGCGGAGGGCATCCTCGGCATCGAGATCCCGTACTACGTCTTCGTCGACATGAAGGGCTTCGCCGACATCGGCGAGCCCGCCGAGGACTGGGCGATCGGCTGGATCGAGGCCGGCCCCCAGCACATGGACGGCGACACGGCGCAGTGGTACGCGCGGTCGCGCTACACGACGAGCGACTGGGACCGCATGCGTCGTCAGCGCGAGCTGCAGCAGGCGATTCTCGCCCAGGCCAATCCCGCGAACGTGCTGCTGAGGTTCCAGCAGGTCGCGGCGGCGGGGGAGGACCTCGTGCAGACCGACATCCCGAACGGGCTCCTGTCGTTCCTCGTTCCGCTCGCGGCGAAGGCGAAGGAGCTGCCCGTCCAGACGCTCGAGCTGACGCCGGAAGGCGCGGGCATCGACACCGACGAGCCGACCGCCGACGAGTACGCGCACGTGCGCGACATCGTGCAGCAGAACCTGTACCCGCCGTCGCCCTCGCCGACTCCGGAGGGCTGAGCGCATGCCGGCGGTGCTGAGGGTCGTTCTCGATCAGGTGGTCGCGCCGACGCATGCCGATCTCGGCATGGCTTCGCGGGAGCTGGCCCGCGCGCTGATCTCGACGTCACCCGCGGGGTGCGTCGTCGCGGGGATCGTGCCGGCGGCATCCGACGTCGCCGGCATCGTCGAGTGTGCCGTGCCCGGGCTCGCAGACCTCTCGCGCATGGCGCTCCCGCGGCGTGAGCTCGCGGCCTCGTGGCAGCTGGGTGTCGCGCCCGGGGTGGGCGGGGGCATGATCCACTCGCCGACGCTCCTCGGCCCGCTCGTCAAGCACGATCGTGTGCACGAGAGCGATCAGACCGTCGTCACGCTGTGGGATCTGGATGCGTGGGAGCGGCCCGCCGAGCTCGCGCGCGGAGCGGTGACGTGGCACAAGGCCATGCTCAAGCGCGCGACGCGCTTTGCGGATGCGGTGGTGGTGCCGACGCATGCCGCCGCGGCGCGCGTCGCGGAGCTCGGCGCCTTCGGTGACCGGGTGCGGGTGATCGCGGGCGCAGCGCCGCACGGCTTCGCCGTGCCCGTCGATGAGATCGGGAGGCGACGGGCGCTGGACCTTCCCGAGGGGTTCGTGTTGGTGTCGGGTTCGTCCGCGCCGTCGGCAGGACTGTCGGATGCCTTCGCCGCCGTGGTGTCGTCGAGAGTGGATCTGCCCGTCGTGGTGATCGATGCGCCCGAGGCGGATGAGCCGGGCGTGCTGGATCTCGCGGCGGCTGCGGGACTCGGCGAAGGGCACGTGCACGTGCGCGGCGCGCTCGACGACGCCGACCGTGCGGCAGTCTTCGGCGGGGCGGTGGCGCTTCTGGCGCCGTCGCGGCTGTCCGCCTTCCCGTGGCGGGCCGTCGAGGCGCTCGCGGTGGGGGTGCCCGTCGTGGCATCCGACACCGACGTGCACCGCGAGGTCGTGCTCGACGGCGGCGTCTTCGCCGGCGCGGACGAGTTGGGTGCCTCGCTGGCCGATGTGCTGGCTTCTGCCGCGGCGGTGGAACGGTTCGGTGTGCTCGCCGCCGACCGCGGCCGGGCGTTCTCGTGGGCCGGCGCTGCCGAGCGTGTGTGGCAGCTGCACGCTGACCTGTAGACCGGTGTGAAGGGCGTGTCTTCGGCGTGTCTCCTGATGATCAGTGGTATCGGGAGTTGACTTCAGTCACAATGGTCACGTGCCTACCCGAAGCCGCGCCCCGCATTCTGCCCGTGTGCGAGTGAAGCAGGGTGCCGCGGGCGCGGTCGTCGCGACTCTCGCGCTCGTGCTTTCGCTCCTCGTCGTCTCGCCGGCGACGGCGGCGCCGCAGGTGGTCGGCGCCGCGGCATCCACGACGGGGTCGAACGTCGAGGCGGCGACCGGGCCGCTCGCCGACACGGGGATCGTGAAGACGGCCGTCGTGGGGTTCAATCCCGAGAACATCATCTCGGACGCTCTGTTCTACGACGGCAATGCGATGTCGTCGGCGGAGATCCAATCGTTCCTCGACAGCAAGATCGGCCGATGCGAGAACGGCAAGTGCCTGAATGTGCTGAGCGCGAGCATCTCGTCTCGCGATGCGTGGTACTCGCAGGTCACCGGCGACCTCGTCTGCTCGGCGCTGCAGGGTGGCACGATGCGCGTATCGGAGCTTATCTATCGCGTCCAGGTCGCGTGCGGTATCTCGGCCAAGGCGATCCTCGTCACGCTCCAGAAGGAGCAGGGGCTCACGACGAGCAGCGCCCCGTCGGACTGGAATCTCCGCGCTGCGATGGGGGCCTCGTGCCCCGACACCGAACCCTGCGATCCTGCGTACTCGGGTGTCGGACCGCAGATCGTGCAGGGCGTGCGCCAGCTGAAGATTTACAAGGCGGGTCGATTCGGCAAGCAGCCCGGCGTCAACTTCATCGGCTACAACCCGAGCGCCTCGTGCGGTGGCACGAATCTGAACATTCAGAACTACGCGACTGCAGCGCTCTACAATTACACGCCGTATCAGCCGAATGCCGCGTCGCTCGCGGCCGGGTGGGGTCTCGGTGACGGGTGCTCCAGCTACGGAAACCGCAACTTCTTCAACTACTACACCAGCTGGTTCGGGTCTACGGGCAACGGTGAGGGGTGCGCTGTGCCCGATTCCAGCGCGGTTACGCCTTCGAACGGCCTCTACGTCATCAACGATGATGCCGTCAACGCCAGACTAGCGCCGTCCGTCGGCTGTACTCAGGGGGTGCGAACGCTTGCTCGCAACACTCTGGTCGCGGTGACGGGGACGTTCTCCGAGTGGAGTCGTGCCACGTTCGACGGAGGCGCGGTTTGGATCCGTTCAGATCTCCTGTTGCCTCTCGCCCAGACACCAGCACCGGCTTTCCAGCTCGACGGTACGCGGCATCTATTCGCCCTCGCCTCGGACGGGAGCATCCTCGCATACCCCTTCTCGAGCGTCGGGCGATGGGGTGACGCCGTCTTGCTCACGCGAAGCCCCGGCCTGAAGCAGATTATCGCTGTGGGAGATCTCGACGGCGACGGGCATCGCGATCTGATCGGCATCGACTCTGACCCGCGACCGCTGCTGTTCCGCGGAGACGGTGTCGGGTTGCAAGCGCCGACAAGGCTGGCCGTGTCGTGGGCTGGGCAAGGACTCGTAGCCGGCGCAGGCGACTTCGACGGAGATGGCATCGGTGATGTGTTCACGGTCGACGCATCTGGTTCGCTGAACCTCTGGCGCGGTGATCGCCAATCTGGCCTCCGTGCGGCTCAGGCAATCGGGTACGGCTGGGGCTCGATGACCGCATTGGCTGGTGCAACTGATGTCACCGGCGACGGGAGGGTCGATCTTGTCGCCAGGAGTTCGTCTGGCGCGCTGCTCGTGTATGCAGGTAATGGTCTGGGGGGTTGGCAGTCCGGAAGTCAGGTCGGAGTCGGTTGGGGCCCGATGACCGCGATCGCCACGCCAGGGGACTTCACTGGTGACGGACGCTCCGACCTGCTTGCCCGCGACGCGCGCGGCGGTCTGCATCTGTACTCGGGATCGGGATCGGGGTTCGCGTATCTCGCGCAGGTGGGAGTCGGGTGGCAGTCGATGGTTTCCATCATCGGCCCCGGGCCCGAAATCGGCGCGGCCTCTCTTGCCGACGTGCTTCGACCCGGCGTGGGTGATATCGATGGAGACAGCAATCCGGATGTGGTCGCGACCTCCGCACAGGGACTCATGCTGTATCCCGGCAACGGATCGGGTGGGTGGGGGAATGCGTCGGTGCTCGATGCGAACTGGCGAACGGACGATCGGATCGTCACGCTCTCAGACTTCACCGGGGACGGTGTCCGTGACCTCGGCAGGATTCGCCCCGATGGAAGCTTCCTGCTGGCACCCGGGAACGGATCTGGTGGGCTCGGCGCACAGGTGCCCATCGGCTACGGCTGGAACACGCTCGACATCGTCTTCGGAGGCATCGACTTCGACGGAGATAATCGGCCGGACGTACTCGCTCGCAACTCCGCTGGCGACCTGCTGCTGTATCGCGGTGACGGACGCGGCGGGTGGGCAGCGGACGCGCGCGTGATCGGGACAGGTTGGGGGATGTTCGACAGTATCTTCGCAGTCGGCGATTTCACCGGCGACGGCACGGCCGATGTGATGGCGCGGGCCGCGTCGGGAGACCTGTGGGTATATCCGACCACCGGATCCGGGGGATGGCAGAGTCCCGTGAAAGTCGGCAACGGCTGGGGCGGTTTCACTTCCGTGTTCAGCCCGGGGAACTTCGACGGAACCGGCGGGCCCGATGTCCTGGCGCGCACCCCGGCTGGCGCCCTGTGGCTGTACCGCGGTAACGGACGAGGGGGCTGGAGCGGGAGTGCACAAGTCGGTGTCGGTTGGTCGGCGTTCACCCAGATCCAGTGACGGCGTCGGTCTCTCCACAGGCTCACGGGGTAGGATCTCAGACATCCGGTGTGCGGTGGAGCCACTGGCCCCTTGTCCGCACTCCCTAAATCGCCTATGAGTAGCGCTTTGCCCGAATCGCCAGATTATTTCGCCGTCGTCCCGCGCGATCGCTTCGACATTCCCGGACACAGTGGAGGTTTGCTGGATGCGTTGCGGTGGCATTACTTGCTGCGGCTGCTCGTGCGAACCGGGGTGACCACCCGATACCGCAACTCCGTCCTCGGGTGGACCTGGTCGTACGTGCGACCCGCAGCGCAGTTCCTCGTCTTTTTCATCGTCCTCGGCATCTTTCTCAAGCTCAATCACGGCATCGAGAACTACGCGGTTTACCTCTTCTCGGGGATCGTCGTGATCAATCTCTTCAGCGAGGCGTACAAGAACGCAACGACGTCGATCGTCAACAACGCACCGCTCGTGCGGAAGGTGTACCTCCCGCGACAGCTCTTCGCCGTCTCGGCTGTCATCGTTGCGTTCGTGCACTTCCTCCCGCAGGTCGCGCTGCTGCTGGTCGTCTGCGTTTTCCTCGGGTGGTTGGCGCACATCTCGATCCTCAGCGTGCTGGCGGTCCTAGCAGGAATGCTGATCGTCGTGATGTTCGCGCTCGGGCTGGGTCTGCTGTTCGGAGCCCTCAATGTGCGCTACCGCGACTCTGAAAACATTGTCGAGCTCCTGCTCCTGCTCGCGACGTGGGCATCGCCGGTGCTGTACTACTGGACGATGGTTCGCGATGCATTCGAGGCGGTTCCGTGGTTGTTCGATCTCTACCTCCTCAACCCGATCACGCAGGCGGTAGAGCTCTTCCACTTCGGCTTCTGGTACCCGATCAGCGGCACCGGCCTGCCCTTGCCGCCGAACCTCGGGCTCAATACCCTCTGGACCTTTCTCATCGCGGTCGTCATGCTGTGGGTCGGTCAGACTGTATTCCGTCGCCTAGAGGGAAGGTTCGCGCAGGACCTATGAGCATTTCGCACGAGCCCTCGCAGAGGCCGAGCATCATCGTCGACGGCGTGCACAAGACGTTCACGCTGAACCACGCGTTCTCGTTCAAGGACACCATCGTTTCGTGGATTCGTGGGCGCAAGACGACGAGTGTCTTCGAGGCGTTGCGAGGCGTGGATGTCACGATCAATGAGGGCGAGTCTGTGGCGATCCTCGGCCTGAACGGGTCGGGGAAGTCGACTCTGCTCAAACTCATCTCGGGTGTCATGCAGCCTGACGGCGGCACGGTCCTCACCCGTGGACGGGTGGCCGGGCTCATCGAGGTGGGAGCGGGGTTCCACCCGGAGCTGTCCGGACGAGAGAACGTGTTCTTGAATGCTGCGATCCTCGGGATGAGTCGAAAGGAGATCGAGGCTCGATACGACGACATCGTCGCGTTCAGTGAGATCGAGCAGTTCATCGACCAAGAGGTGAAGCACTACTCGTCCGGCATGTTCATGCGCCTGGCGTTCTCCGTCGCTATCCACGTGGAACTGGACGTCCTTCTCGTTGATGAGATTCTCTCGGTCGGTGACGCGCCCTTCCGGGAAAAGTGTCGCGTCAAGTTCCAGGAGCTGATCGACTCCGATAAAACGCTGGTGGTAGTCAGCCACGACATGGAGATGGTTCAGGAGCTGTGCACCCGAGGGATCGTGATCGACGCCGGGCGCGTGATCTTCGACGGGCCTGTGGAGCAGGCCATCGCGCGAGTCGCGGCGTGATGTGATCGACTGGCTCGCACACGCTCCGGCTCTGGGGGCTGCGGTCGGGGTCGTCTTCGTGCCCGGACTCGTCGTCGGTCTCGCAGCACGGCTGCGGGGACTCTTCCTCGTCGCCTTCGCACCGGTCCTCTCCACCGCCGTTTTCGGCCTCGGGTCGATAGTGCTCGCAGCGGCGGGCATCGGGTGGGGGCCCCTCAGTGCGCTGACCGCCGTTGTTGTGGCCGCTGCCCTCGCTGCCGTCGGAGTGCGCCTACTACGCGCGCCAACGGCGCCGCGGCATGGCGACTCTGCCGGCACACGGCTTCTGATCGTCTCCATCGCGGCGGGTGCGGTGCTCAGTACCGCGCGCTTGGCTCTGTACATCACCGATCCGACCGCGCTCTCCCAGACGAATGATGCGTCGTTCCATCTGAGCGCGCTGAGGTTCGCGGTTGAGACGGGGTGGGCGTCGCCGTTCCAGATCACGACCGTGATCGGGGCATCCTCGTTCTATCCTTCGGGGTGGCATCTCTTCGCGGCCCTGGTGCCCGCGATGACTGGCGATTCGGTCGAGGTC
>QFPD01000382.1 GCA_003248845.1 Microbacterium sp.
AGAAGCGCGAGGAGGGTCGGCCCGACGCGCCAGCGGTTGTTGAGAGCGACGAGCACAACGGTGGCGCCGTAGGAGAGGAACACGAATCCGTGGATGCCGCCGCCGATCGTGACAGCGGGAGCCCACCCGGTCGCGGCGCGCACGATGAGACCCGCGATCAGCAACGTCCAGGAGACGACCTCGGCGAAGGCGAGCGCGCGAAAGAGTGTGAAGGGAGAACGGAACATACCTTCAGTCTATCTGAAGCAATGCCGACCGGCGACCACTCACCCCCGTTGTGCGCCGACGCGCGGTGTCGTGCACCACAGAGCCCAGACGACGAGCAGCGGCTGAAGGAACAGCCGACCGAGTCGCCGGGCGTCGGTGTCGAGTGCAGGCGCCGCCGCGCGCGTGAGCCACTGGTGGATGTTGCCGGGGAAGACGGCGACGAAGAGGGCGGCGACCGCCGCGCCGACGCGCCGTTGCTCGCGCGGCAGCGCGACGAGCGCCGCTCCCAGCGCAAGCTCCGCAGCACCCGACACCACCACGATGGTGTCTTTGTCGGTGCGGAGGAGGCGCGTCGCCCAGTCGGGCACCACGATGCGGAATCCGCGCCGCAGGATCGACAGGTGGGCGGCGCCGGCGACGAGGAGGAGCGCGGCGAGGAGGAAGCGTGCGACGGTGCGCGTCATCCCCTCACCATACGTGTGCCCGCGGAAGGCCCCGAGGCCCGGTCGTCGCGTGGTGAGCGGGCACCTGCCACACTGAGCCGGAGAGACGAGGAGAGCGATGACACGGCCGCGACGGCATGGACGGACCCTGCTCGACCCTGACTTCGGTTCGCGGCCGCGGCGCTGGCCTCGGCGCTTGGGATGGACTGCGGTCGTCGCGCTCGGCCTCACCGCGGCGTTCGTCGCGACGCCGTGGCCCGCGACGATGATCGTTCGCACTGTTTTCGAGCAGAACGGGGCTGCCACGGCCGCGGAGATGCAGCGTCATGTGCCGGACACTCCGCTGCGCACCCAGCTCGGTGTCGCGTACGGCCACGACGGCTCCGACACCACGCTGGATCTGTTCACGACAGCGCCGGCGGGCGAGCGGCATCCGACGGTGGTCTGGATCCACGGCGGCGCGTGGGTGTCGGGGTCGAGCGCGAACGTCGACCCGTACCTGCAGATCCTCGCCGCCGAGGGCTACACGGCCATCGGAGTGAACTACAGCCTCGGACCCGAGCGCACCTATCCGACGGCGGTGCGCCAGCTCACCGACGCCCTGAGTTTCATCACGTCGCACGCCGACGAGCTGTCGGCCGATCCCGACACGATCGTCCTGGCGGGCGACTCGGCCGGGGCGCAGCTGGCGAGCCAGCTCGCGGTTCTCGCCACCAACCCCGACTACGACGAGCTTCTCGGCATCCGCTCAGCGCTTTCCGCGTCGCAGATCGCCGGGGTCGTCCTCGACTGCGGGGTGTACGACCTGCGCGCGATGGCGAATCTTCGCGGGTTGATCGGCTGGGGCTTCTCGACGTCGCTGTGGGCCTACACCGGCACGAAGGACTGGTCCGTCGAGAGCGCGGGCGCCACGATGTCCACGATCGACTTCGTGACCGCCGACTTTCCGCCGACGTTCATCGGCGGGGGCAACGGCGACGGACTGACCTGGTTGCAGGGCGTCCCGATGTCCCAGCGCCTCCGTCAGGAGGGCGTGGATGTCACGACCCTGTTCTGGCCCGCCGATCACACGCCGGCACTGCAGCACGAGTACCAGTTCCACCTCGATCTGCCCGAGGCTCAGCACGCGCTGAC
>QFPD01000115.1 GCA_003248845.1 Microbacterium sp.
ATGAAGTTGACGAGCGTGGCCGTCAGCGGGGTGCCGACGCGCTGGCGCAGTCGCCCGTTGGTCGCCTGCTGCCACGCGATGCCGATGCCGGCGAGGAACGGAAGCACGAGCATCCACCACGGCACGCGCTCGAGCACTCCGCCCTGCAACGAGATCGCGACCGCGACGAGTGCGAGCGCGCCCCCCACGACGCGCGGGATCGTCACCGCGACGACGCCGGCCGGACCGTAGCCGACGCGATCGAGCAGGAGCCCGGAAAGGGTCTGCCCCGCCACGACGCCGACGGTGAACAGCGAGACGCCGATGACGGCGACGGCGAGGCCCTGAGTGGCGACCGTGAGCGCCCCCGCGGCCCCTCCCGCGAGCATCCACCACGGGATCGTCCGATGACGGATGCCGCTGGCGAGGGCGCGCGCGCCACGACGCCCGCTCGGCACCGCCGCCGAGAGGGCGACGAGAGCCACGAGCCCCGAGCCGAATGAGACGACGGCGGCGACGAATCCGTCACCGAGGTGCAGTCCCAGCTGCCCGTTGATGCGCGCCTGCAGAGCCGTCAGCATCCCGACCGCGACCGCGCCGGCGATCGCCACCGTGATCGGCTCGGGTTCGGTCCCAGGGTGCGCGTCGTCCACACCTCGAATCTAGAGCGGCGGTCCGGTCGGCGCGTGGCGCAGCGCCGGGGAAATCCTTCGCACACGGTGCCGGCTACAGGACTCGAACCTGCAACCCCCTGTTTACAAGACAGGTGCGCTACCAATTGCGCCAAGCCGGCGGGGCGGCATCCAGTCTACGGGCGCCGCGCGGCGCGCGTGACCGGGATCGACGCGAACGCTCAGGGCGTGACAGACGGCGACGCGGTGGGCGTGGGCGTCGGCGTCGGCGTCTGGCTCTTCGCCGACTTGCCGCTCGCTGTCGTCAGGACGAACTGCGAGAACTCGGCCGGGTCGGTCATCTCGCCGACGTACTCCTCGCCGTTCACCGTGATCATCGACGTGCCCTTGAGCGCCACACCGTCGCTCGCACCTGTGACCGCGCGCTCGGTGGCGGCCTTGACCCACGACGCGAACGCCTCGGTCTCGATGCACTGGCGCAGCTGCTTCGGATCGTCGCTGCCGTTGGCGAGAGCGACATCGGCGAGTTCCTTGTCGGACAGTCCGTCGGAGTCGACGGCGGGCTGGCGCGCCAGCAGATCGTCCGTGAAGGCGAAGAGGGATGCCGGTGAGTACGTCGCGACGCAGGCGGCCGCGCTCGCGGCGCGGAGCGAGTACTTCGTCCCGTTCGACTTGGCGGTCAGCATCGACACCGGGTGATACGTCAGCGTCGCAGCACCGTCCGCGACCCACGACTTCAGCTGGGCGGAATTCGCCAGCTGCCACTCGCGAGCAGAAGGGGCGAGATAGTCCACGTAGACGTGGATGTCGACGGGCGCCGTCGTCGTCCGCGACGGGCTCGGCGAGGGCTGCGCGGCATCCGTCGTCGCCGTCGGGGTCGCGTCGTCAGGCGAGGTCACGGCCGTCCCGGCGGCGATGGCGGAGACGAGGAAGCCGTCCTGATGATCCGCGTCGGGAGAGAGCTGGGGCTTGCTCGCGGACCCACCGACGGCCCAGGCGACGACGACGCCGACGACCGCGACGACGGCCACCACTCCGGTGATGAGGGCCGTCCGTCGGGCGATCCGCGCGCGCGACTGCTGCACGTGCACCTGCTGCGCCTTCTCGCGCACCGCCTCGCGTCGCCCCTGGACCACCGGGGTGCTCGCCGTCTCGGCGACCTCCGACGAGGCGGCCGGGTCGGGACGGGTGGAGTCGTCGGTGGACATGGGACCTCTCGGTGAAAGCTGTGCGTTCGTCTGCGGCTCCGGTGCATCAGGACAACGCGTGACGACGGGCCGCGACGGGTGTGCCGGCGGGGTGCGGGGACACTCACGATGCTAGATCGCGACCCTGTGAAATGCCCAGACACCCCCTCGGCCTTCGGTGACAGCCGTGTCACCGCCGCACGTGCGATAATAGCCCCGCGCCCGACGACGGGCGTGCGGGGTGGCCCCCGCTCATTCCATCACTACGGATCGTCCGGCACGTACCTGCCGGTGAAGGAGAAGAGAAAATGGCATCTGTCACGTTCGACAACGCCACCCGTCTGTACCCCGGCGGCACCCGCCCCGCGGTCGACAAGCTCAACCTCGAAGTGGGCGATGGCGAGTTCCTCGTCCTCGTCGGCCCGTCCGGTTGCGGCAAGTCGACATCGCTGCGCATGCTCGCCGGCCTCGAAGAGGTCAACTCGGGCCGCATCCTGATCGGCGACCGCGACGTCACCGACATCCCGCCGAAGGACCGCGACATCGCGATGGTCTTCCAGAACTACGCGCTGTACCCGCACATGACCGTCGCCGAGAACATGGGCTTCGCCCTGAAGATCGCCGGTGTCGGCAAGGAAGAGCGCGCTCAGCGCGTGCTGGAGGCGGCCAAGCTCCTCGATCTCGAGCAGTACCTGACCCGCAAGCCGAAGGCGCTTTCGGGCGGTCAGCGTCAGCGTGTCGCGATGGGTCGCGCCATCGTCCGTCAGCCCCAGGTCTTCCTCATGGACGAGCCGCTGTCGAACCTCGACGCGAAGCTGCGTGTGCAGACCCGCACGCAGATCGCCTCGCTGCAGCGCCGCCTCGGCGTCACGACCGTGTACGTCACGCACGACCAGACCGAGGCCCTCACGATGGGTGACCGCATCGCCGTCCTGAAGGACGGTCTGCTGCAGCAGGTCGGCACCCCGCGCGACCTGTACGAGAAGCCCAACAACGTCTTCGTTGCCGGCTTCATCGGCTCGCCCGCGATGAACCTGTTCCCCGTCGACCTCGCGAGCGCCGGCGGCATCCAGTTCGGCACCGCGATCGTCGACGCCGACATCGACCGTCCGACCAGCGGCACGCAGGTCACAGCCGGCGTGCGCCCCGAGGACATCGTCGTCAACCCCGCCGACGGTCAGGGGCTCTCGGTGACGGTCGACCTGGTCGAGGAGCTCGGCGCGGACGGCTACCTGTACGGCCACACCGACATCGCCGGCAAGCGCACCGACATCGTGGCGCGCGTCGACGGCCGCAACCACCCGAACGCCGGCGAGACGGTCGTTCTCGCGCCCGTGCCGCACCACGTGCACGCGTTCGACATCGAGTCGGGCGAGCGCCTCACCAAGAAGGCGATCGCTTCGGCCTGATCGATCCTGACCCGGCGCGGGTGGTTCCTCGGTTCTCACCGAAGAGCCCCCGCGCCTCGTCATATCCCTGACCGCACGACCGTCCCCACCCCTACGATCCGGAGCGCCCGTGGCCGACGCCCGACCCATGACCTCGCTGAGCATCACCGCGAGCAGCATCGACGCGGGACTTCTCGCCCTGCCGTGGGCGACGCCGCTGGATGCCTGGAAGAGCGACCACATCGTCTCGCTCCCCAAGGGCCTCTCCCGCCACCTCGTCCGCTTCGCGAACCTCTCCGGCCGCGTCGTCGCGGTCAAGGAGACCACGGGTGAGATGGCCCGCCGCGAGTACGAGATGCTCGGCATGCTCGCACGCCTGGACGTGCCCTGCGTCGAGCGCGTCGCCGTCATCGACGGCCGCCGCACCCCGAAGGGCGAGCCGCTGCCGGCCGCCCTCGTCACCGCGCACCTGAAGTTCTCGCTGCCCTACCGTGCACTGTTCACACAGACGCTCCGCCCCGACACCGCCGGACGCCTCGTCGACGCCCTGGCGGCTCTCCTCGTGCGCCTGCACACGGTGGGCTTCTTCTGGGGTGACGTGTCGCTGTCGAACACCCTGTTCCGGCGAGATGCCGGGGCGTTCGCCGCCTATCTCGTCGACGCCGAGACGGGCGAGCTCCACGAAGGCGGGCTCACGCGCGGCCAGCGGGAACATGACCTCGACGTGGCGCGCACGAACATCGCCGGCGAGATCATGGACCTCGAAGCCGGTGGCCGCCTCGAGGGAGGCATGGATGCCGTGGCCATCGCCGACGGCATCATGTCGTCGTACCGCTCCCTGTGGGCGACGCTGACCGACCAGGAGACGTTCGCCGCGGGCGAGGCGTGGCACATCACCGAGCGCGTTCAGCGGCTCAACGACCTCGGTTTCGACATCGGAGAGATGTCGATCGAGGCGACCCCTGACGGCACGAAAGTGCGCATCCAGCCGAAGGTCGTCGACGCCGGCCACCACCAGCGGCGCCTCCTGCGCCTCACCGGACTCGACGTCGAGGAGAATCAGGCACGACGTCTGCTGAACGACATGGACGAGTTCAAAGCCCGTGTCTCGCGCCTCGGCTCCGACGAGGATATGGTCGCGCACGAATGGCTCACGCGCGTTTTCGAGCCCGTCGTCAAGGCGATCCCCTGGGACCTGCGCGCCAAGCTCGAACCCGCCGAGGTCTTCCACCAGGTGCTCGAGCACCGCTGGTACATGTCGCAGGCGCGGGGACAGTCCGTGCCGATCGCGGAGGTGCTCTCCTCTTATGTCGATACCGTGCTGCGGCACCGTCGCGACGAGGCGACGCTCATGGGCCCGCCGACCGAGACGGTGTCGATCCCGATCATCACGGGCGCCGTCGACACCCCGGACGAGGACGACGACGTCGACTGGCGCGACCTGGTCTGAGGCCCCGTCGGAACGGCGCGACGGTCGCCGTCAGTATCCGACGGTGAACCGGCCCCGCGAGTGCTTCGGCGATTCGATCTCGTCGATGACGGCGACCGCGAAGTCCTCGCCGGAGATGAACGATTCCCCGTTCTCGTCGACGACGAGCACGTCACCGCCGTCGCGGTAGGTTCCGCGACGCTCGCCCGGGTTGAAGCCGCCGAATCCACCGGCGGGGTGGATGAAGAACCAGTCCCGGCCCGTCTGCTCGGCCTGGAGGTCTTCCAGCACGCCGACCATCTCGAGGGCTTCGGCTTTGAACGCCTCGGGGAAGTCGCCGTCGACCAGGCGCGGTCCGTCCGGGGCGACGAGGCTGCCGCCGGCGCCGCCGACGACACCGAGGCGGACACTGTCCGGCAGCGTCGAAGCGAGCGCCTCGATGTTCGGACGTACGAGGCCCTCCATCTCGCCGCGCGGCGCCACGGCCACGACGACCGCATCCACGCCCTGGAGTTCCGCCAGGAGGCTCGGCACGTCGAGGAGCGTACCCTCGATGTAGGTGACGCCCGGGATCCGATCGGCTGCGACCTTCCGTGCCACGGAGAGGACGTTGTGGCCCCGGTCGGCGGCCTCGGCGACGATGTGGCGGCCGGCGTACCCGGTGCCTCCGATGACGGCGATATTCGACATGACAGTCCTTCCGTTCAGTGGATCACTCGCTCGCGGCGCGGATCGTCGCGACCTGGTACAGGGCGACGGATGCCGCGATGCCGGCGTTGAGCGATTCGGTGGCCGACGAGATCGGGATCGAGACGATCTGGTCGCACGTCTCCGTGACGAGCCGCGACAGCCCCTTGCCCTCCGACCCGACGACGATGATGACGGGGCGATCGGCGAGCTCGAGTGCGGGCAGTGAGACGTCTCCCCCACCGTCGAGACCGAGCACGAACACGCCCTGCTTCTTGAACTCCTTGAGCGTCGTCGTGAGGTTCGGCGCCATCGCCACGGGGATGCGCGCAGCGGCGCCGGCGCTCGTCTTCCACGCGGCCGAGTTCACCCCCGCCGAGCGGCGCTGCGGGATGATGAGTCCCTGTCCGCCGAACGCGGCTGTGGAGCGGATGATCGCACCGAGGTTCCGGGGGTCGGTCACGCCGTCGAGGGCCACGAGCAGCGGTGTGGTGCCCTTCGCGATGATCTCCTCGAGGAGGTCCTGCGGGTGCGCGTACTCGTACGGCGGCACCTTGAGGGCGACGCCCTGGTGCACACCGTCGAAGCCCGCCATACGGTCGAGCTCGGGGCGCGTCACTTCGAGGACGGGGATGCCGCGCTGCGTCGCGATCGACAGCATCTCTTTGACCCGGTCGTCCATCTCGACGCGCTGCGCGATGTAGAACGCCGTCGCCGGGATGCGCGCGCGGAGCGCCTCGAGCACCGAGTTGCGACCGGTCACGTTCTCCGTGTCGTCGCCGGCCTTCGCCTTGGGTGCGCGGTTCACGTTCGCCTGCTTCGGCTTGGGCTTTCCGCCCGCGGCGGCATAGCGCTCGGCTGCGGCCTTGCGCTTGCCCGCCGGGTGCCACGCCCGGTCTTCGGCCTTCGGGGTCGGTCCGCGCCCCTCGAGGGAACGCTTGTTCTTCCCGCCGGATCCCTTCGTGGGACCCTTTCCGCCCTTCGCGGCGCCGGGGCGCCCTGGCTTACCGGCCATCGAGACTCCAATGTGTTCCGTGTACTGAATCTTCCAGGACGATGCCCGCCGCAGCGATCGCGTCGCGGATGCGGTCGGCGGCCGCCCAGTCCTTGTCGGCGCGCGCCTGCGCACGCTGCCCGATGAGCTCCTGTACGAGCGCGTCGAGCGCGCGCGTCTGATCGTCATCGGCGATGGAGCGCCACTGCGGATCCTCTGGATTGAGACCGAGAAGTCCCGTCATGCGCCCGACCTCGACGAGAGCGCGCGCTGCGGCGTCCGTGTCGCCGGCATCCAGCGCCGCGTTGCCCGCGCGCACCGTCTCGTGGACGACCGCAAGCGCCTGGGGAACGCCCAGGTCGTCGTCGAGCGCCGCGGCGAACGACTCGGGCAGGTCGGCAGCCACGAGCGGAGTCGCCGTGCCGAGCACACGCGCCGCGCGCTCCTGGAACGTGCGGATGCGTCCGAGGGCCGTCTCCGCTTCGGCGAACGTCGTCGGCGAGATCTCGAGCGACGAGCGGTAGTGCGCAGCGGCGAGCGCGTACCGCACGACGAGTGGATCGTGGCGAGAGAGCACGTCGTGCGCGAGCAGGAAGTTGCCGAGCGACTTCGACATCTTCTGATCGCCGACCGTCACGAGGCCGTTGTGCATCCAGTACCGGGCGAACGCGTCGCCCGCCGCGGTCGACTGCGCGAGCTCGTTCTCGTGGTGCGGGAAGCGCAGGTCGAGACCGCCTCCGTGGATGTCGAACTCGGCGCCGAGATAACGCCGGCTCATGGCCGAGCACTCGATGTGCCACCCCGGTCGGCCGGGGCCCCACGGCGACGCCCAGACGGCATCCGCGGGCTCGCCGGGCTTCGCCGCCTTCC
>QFPD01000116.1 GCA_003248845.1 Microbacterium sp.
TCGATCTGGTGGCTCGACGGCACGGACCCGAGTTCGGCACGCTACGCCGTCGGCGCCGGTCCGCAGACCGTCGACGGTCAGACCGTGATCTGGATGACCTGGGCCGAGTGACGCCGACGTAGGGGATCTCAGCCGACGCATACCCCGTTCGCGGCACGCGCATCGCCCACCGTCCTAGCGTCACGGTGTGACGACCGCTTTCGCCTCCCCCGCGCAGCCCACCTCGGGCGTCATCGCGCACAGCCCCGCGTCGGCACCCCGCCGGGCGTGGAATGTCGGCGTCGCCGTACTCGCGCTCGGTGCGCTGGCACTGACCGCCTGGGGCATCGGGGGGTCGATGTCCGACTACTACGCCTCGATCGCGCTGTCGATGAGCGAGAGCTGGTCCAACTTCTTCTTCGGCGCGCTCGACCCCGCCGGCACGGTGACGCTGGACAAGATCCCGGGCTCGTTCTGGATCCCGGCGCTGTTCGTGAGGGCGCTCGGCTTCTCGCCCTGGGCGGTCATCGTGCCGAACGCGCTCGCCGCGACGGCATCCGTCGTGATCACCGCCGTCACGGCGCGCCGTTGGGCCGGCTCCGTCGCGGGTCTCGTCGCCGGCGGGGTCGTCACCACCACGCCGATCCTCGTGGCGGTCGCGCGGTCGAATCAGCCCGAGACGTTCTTCGTCCTCTGCCTCGCGCTCACCGCGTGGGCGGCGACGAGAGCGCTCGAGCGGCGCAGCCTCGGGTGGCTCGTGCTGGCCGGCGTGTTCATCGCGGCCGCGTTCTAGACGTACATGCTCGAGGCGTGGGCGGTCTGGCCGGCACTCTCCGTCGCCTACCTCTGCACGCGGCAGAGCTGGTCGCGCCGAGTCGGTCACCTCGCCATCGCCGGTGTCACAAGCATCGCGCTCTCGCTCACATGGGTCGTGGCCGTCTCCCTCGTCCCGGCTTCCGGCCGTCCGTACATCGGCAGCACGCTCACCAACGGCCCGTGGGAGATGGTGTTCGGCTACAACGGTCTCGGGCGGTTCGGCTCGTCGACGGCGGATGCCTCGGCCTACCGCTCGTTCACACCCCCCTTCTCCGGCGAGCCGTCGGTCCTGCGGCTCCTCAATGAGAACCTGGCTGCACAGATCGGGTGGATGCTCCCGGTCGCGATCACCGCCGCCCTCATCCTGTTCGTCCCGCGCTTCGATCGCGCGCTCACGCTCTTCGGTACCGTGTGGTTCGCGACGTTCGCCGCCATGTTCTCCGCCGTGGCAGGGATGCACCAGTTCTACACGGCTTCGCTCGCCGTTCCGGTGGCCCTGCTCGTCGGAGCGGCCTTCGCGATCGCACGACGTCGACACGCCCTCTGGGCGCAACTCGCCCTCATCGGGATCGCCGCCGTGACGGCCATCGGCATCGGGTTCGTCGGCAACGGCGGAGCCGCGTTCCTCGCGCCGGTCGCCGTCGTGCAGCTCGTCGTCGCGGCCGTCGCCGGTGCGCTCGCCATCTGGGAGTGGCGCCGCGGAGTGCGGATGCCGATCGCCGCAGTCGTCGCCGCGGTCGCGCTCGTCGTGAGCCCGGCGGCGCTGGCGGTGGTGACGATTTTTACACCCAACTCCACCAACCCCGTCGCCGGCGGCATCTCGGCGATGAGCGGCGGCGGGTTCGGTTCGGGCGCACTCACGCGCGGCGGAAGCGCGGCGGCGAACGGCAGCCCGGGCGCAGCACCCGGTGCCGGCCCCTCGCGTGGCTCCGGTGGTCCAGCTCTGGACGGTGACGGAGCGGCTGGGCAACGCGGAAAGGCATCCCGGGACGGCGGCGGAGCGTCAGGCACACAGTCGGCGCCGACCGATACACAGACAGTCGCCTGGCTCACGGCGCACGTCGACGGTGGTCGGTACCTCGCCGCCGTCTTCGGCGCCCAGGCGGCGGCGAGGCTCATCATCGCATCGGACGGCGGCTCGTTCCTGCCGATCGGCGGGTTCAACGGCGGCGACCCCGTGCCGACGCTCGACGCGTTCCAGAGGATGGTCACCGCCGGCGACGTGACGTATGTCGTGGCGTCGGGCGGAGACGGTCGCGGAGCCGGCACCGCCTTCGGTGCGGGGAACGGCAACGCCGCACCCGCCGTGCCCGCGATGGCGCCAACGACGAGCGCCCAGATCCGATCCTGGGTTCTTCAGAACTGCACCGCGGTCACGGATGCCCCGGTGAGCGACCTGTACGACTGCGCCGGCTGAGTCAGCCGATCTTCTCGACGAGCGCGCCGAGCCGGCGGACCGACTCGCCCTTACCGAGGAGCTCCATCGACTCGAAGAGCGGCGGCGACACCCGACGACCGCTCACGGCGACGCGCAGGGGTCCATACGCGACGCGGGGTTTGAGGCCCAAACCGTCGATGAGGGCACCACTGAGGGCTTCCTGCACGGCCGCAGCCGTAAAGCCGTGCTCCGGCACGAGTTCGAGGGCGCCCACGGACGCCACGAGGACCTCGCCCGCGTTCGCGGGAAGACCCGCGACGGCGTCGTCGTCGTAGGAGACCTCGTCCCGGAACAGGAAGCCGAGGAGCCCCGGCGCGTCGCCGAGCAGCTGCATACGCTCCTGCACGAGGGGGGCGGCGGCATCCAGTGTCGCCTGCTGCTGCGCCGTCGGTGGATTCTCGACGACACCGGCTCCGGCGAGATAGGGAACGAGCCGCGCCGCGAAGTCCTCCGGCGCGAGAAGGCGGATGTGGTCGCCGTTGATGGACTCGGCCTTCTTCTGGTCGAAGCGGGCAGGGTTCGGGTTGACGTCGGCGATGTCGAAGGCGGCGACGAGCTCGTCGCGCGTGAACACATCGCGGTCGGCGGCGATCGACCAGCCGAGGAGCGAGAGGTAGTTCAGCAGACCCTCGTGGATGAAGCCCTTCTCGCGCAGAAGGAACAGATCCGCCTGCGGATCGCGCTTGGAGAGCTTCTTGGTGCCGGTCTCCCCCAGCACGAGTGGCATGTGACCGAATCGCGGCACGAAGTCGGTCACGCCCGCGTCATTGAGGGCCGCATACAGTGCGAGCTGACGCGCCGTCGACGGCATGAGGTCCTCGCCGCGGATGACGTGAGTGATGCCCATCAACGCGTCGTCCACCGGGTTCGTGAAGGTGTAGAGAGCCTGCCCGCCCGCGCGCACGACGACGAAGTCGGGGAACGATCCGGCGGGGAAGGTCACCTCGCCGCGGATGAGGTCGACATAGGTGACGTCGTGGTCGGGCACGCGCAGCCGGTAGGCGGGCTCGCGTCCCTCCGCGCGGAAGGCCGCTCTCTGCTCGTCGCTGAGATCGCGGTCGAAATTGTCGTAGCCGAGCTGCTTGGCGCGACCGGCGGCCTCGTTGCGCGCGTCGATCTCGTCCGCGGTCGAATACGACTCGTAGACCGCGCCCGAGGCGATGAGCTTCTCCAGTACCCCGGCGTAGATCTCGCCGCGCTCAGACTGACGGTACGGGGCGTGCGGGCCGCCCTTCTCGACGCCCTCGTCCCAGTCGATCTCGAGCCAGGTGAGCGCGTCGACGAGCTGGCGGTAGCTCTCCTCGCTGTCGCGCGCGGCGTCAGTGTCTTCGACGCGGAAGATCAGCTTGCCCCCCGTGTGGCGCGCATACGCCCAGTTGTAGAGGGCGGTGCGGACCATGCCGACGTGCGGAAGACCCGTCGGCGACGGGCAGAACCGAACGCGGACGTCGGCTCCGGTGGCGGTGGTGGTACGGGGATCGATCGCGGCAGACATCCCCCCCAGTCTAGGCGCCACCGGTGCGCGCGCCCGCGGCGGGAAGCACGTCGCGCAGCGCCGTCAGCGCGGCGGCGAGCGACGGCACCCGTTCCGACCCCTGCGCCGTGACGACGTGCAGACGTCGGGCCTCGGCGAGCGGCAGCGGGGCCGTCGCGATGCCGGGCAGCATCGGAAAGGAATCGAGTGCCATGCGCGGGAGGGTGGCGACGCCGATGCCCTGAGCGACGAGTCCCTCGACCGCGACGTAATTGTCGGTTTCGAAGCCGATGCGCGGGGCGAAACCCGCCCGTTCGCAGAGTTCGAGGAGATGCCCCCGGCAGCGCGGGCATCCGGCGATCCACGTTTCGTCGGACAGATCCGCGACGCCGCGGACGGGCGCATGTGCGGCGGGGAGGACGAGCATGAGGTCGTCGCGACCCGCGCTGCGTACCGAGAGTCCGCGGGCGCTGTGGCGATGCGGATCGTCGCGGTCACCCGGATAGCTGAACGTCAGGGCGATGTCGGCGCGGTCTTCGCGGATAGCCTGGACGGCTTCGGGCGGCTCGGCCTCGAGGTAGGTGACGGCGATGCCGGGATGGGAGATCGCGAGCGCCGCGAGGAGGCGCGGGACGAGAACGGGCGACGCCGACGGGAATGCGACCAGCCGCACGAGGCCCGTGCGCAGACCGCGCAGCTGGGCGAGTTCCTCCGCGGCCGCCTCGACCGCCAATGCGACGGTGGGCGCGTGACGCGCGAGCACTCGCCCGGCCTCGCTGAGACGCACCCCGCGTCCGACCCGCTCGACCACGGCGATCTCGAGCCGGGCTTCGAGGCGGCGCAGGTGCTGGCTGATCGCCGGCTGACTGTATCCGAGCGCGGCCGCGGCGCCGGTGATCGATCCGGTATCCGCGATCGCCCGCACGATCCGCAGGCTCTGCACATCGAGATCGGCGGCCGCATCCGTCACTGACACATCATCTCACGTCATGCATGTTATCGGAATGATGCCGTAGATGTATGTGAGGGGAGTCGGGAGGCTGGATGACATGACGACAGCGACCCGCACCGCGCTCGACGAACTGCGTGCACAGTTCTCCAACACGAACGGGTACCTCGCCGCGTGCACCGCGGGACTCGTGACGGCCGGCACGCGCGACGCGATGACGGCGGAGTACGCGCGACGGCCGGACATCGCGGAGTACTGTCGCGCGGTCGAGGCCTCCCGCGGGCACGTCGCCGCGCTCGTCGGTGTCTCACCCGATCGGGTCGCCATCGGGTCGCAGACGTCGGTGCAGGTCTCCCTTCTCGCCGCCGGGGTCGACCCGGGGGCGGAGGTGCTCGTCCCCGAAGACGAGTTCTCGTCGCTCGTGCTGCCTTTCGTGCATGCCGGCCGTGGCATCCGCGTGCGCACCGCTCCCCTCGCACAGCTCGCCGAGGCGATCTCGCCCGAAACCGCCCTCGTGGCGTTCTCGCTCGTGCAGTCGGCTTCCGGCGAGGTCGCCGATATCGACGCGATCGTCGGGGCCGCGGCTCGCGTCGGCGCTCGAACGGTATGCGACGCGACACAGGCGGTGGGCTGGATGCCGGTCGATGCAACGCGCGTCGACGCCCTGGTGTGCCATGCGTACAAGTGGCTATGCTGCCCGCGCGGTGTCTCCTTCCTGGTTCTGTCCGCAGAGTACGCGCGGGCGCTGACCCCCGTGCACGCCGGGTGGTATGCGGGAGATGATCCATGGTCCTCGTGCTACGGCGGAGACGCGGAACTCGCCCGGTGCGCACGCAGATTCGACGTCTCGCCGGTCTGGCAGGCGTTCGTCGGCGCGGAGCCTGCGCTCGCGGCCTTCGCCGCGGCACCCATGGCCGATGTGTTCGCGCACGTGACGGCTCTCGCGGCGGACTTCCGTTCGCGGCTGGGCCTCGTCGAACCGGAGCGGCCGAGTGCGATCGTGACGTGGCCGGATGCCGCAGGCGATGCGCTTGCGGCACTCACCGCGGCGGGGATCGTCGCCTCCGGGCGCGCGGGCAAGGCCCGCGTCGCGTTCCACGCATTCAACGATCGGGGCGACGTCGACCGAGCGGCTCGAACGCTCGGGCGCTGAAACGCGTCGATCGAAACGCAGATCTAGACGCCGTGCTCCCGGGCGACGGGCGCAGTGCGGCGCGCGTACGGCGACAGCACCGTGACGGCGACGACCACGACGAGGGCGACGAGGGCCAGCCCGCCGTAGCCGATCCCGGAGAGGACGACACCCGCGAGCACGGCGCCGACGGCGGCGCTGAAGGTCATGATCGTGTCGCTGAGCCCCTGACGGCGGGGGCGCAGGGCGGTCGGAGAGCTCTCCGTCAGCAGCGCAGCTCCTGCGACCGTCGCCGCACTCCACCCCGCGCCGAGAAGGAAGAGAGCCGCGAGGACCGCCCACTGCGAGTCGGGCGCGATCGCGGCGAGCAGAAGGGCCGCAGCGAGCAGCGTCTGCCCGACCAGGATGGTGGCGATCCGGCCCGCCCTGTCGGCCAGGAGTCCGAACAACGGCGACAAGCCGTACATGCCGAAGACGTGGAGCGCGATCGTCGTGCCGACGACCAGGGTCACGTGAGCGGGCGCAAGGTGCGCCAGATGCACCGGGGTCATCGCCATGACGGAGGCCATGACCACATGCGAGCCGGCGACAGCGAAGATCGCGTAGCGCGCGGCAACCGGACGGTCGGACTCCACGATGTGCTCGCGACGCGCCTCGCCGGTGAGCGCCAGTCGCTGCGCGACGAGGAGAGGGTCGGGGCGGAGCGCGGCGACGTACAGCGCGAACGCGGCGACCTGAGAGACGATTGAGAACGCGTATGCGCCGGTGAGCGGCGGCATGCCGATGAAGGCCCCGAACGCCTCGCCGGGCGTGAGCAGCAGCGGACCCGCGACCGCTCCGATCGTCGTCGCCCACACCACGACGCCGAGATCTCGCGCGCGACGCGACGAGTCCGCGAGGTCGGTCGCGGCGAACCGGGACTGCAGAT
>QFPD01000383.1 GCA_003248845.1 Microbacterium sp.
AGGAAGCCGCGGAGATCGTCCTCGCCGACGACAACTTCGCGACGATCCGCAGCGCCATCCGCGAAGGACGCCGCATCTACGACAATCTCCGCAAGTCGGTCGTGTTCCTGCTGCCGACCAACGGTGCGCAGTCGCTCGTCATCCTCGTCGCGGTCGTCTTCGGACTGACCCTGCCGCTCACGCCCGTCCAGGTGCTCTGGGTCAACATGGTCACCGCCGTCACGCTGTCTCTCGCGCTGGCGTACGAACCGGCCGAGCGCGGCATCATGACGCGCCCGCCGCGGGGATCGGGCGGATCGATCATCGCGGGCCGTGAACTCGGCTTCGTCCTCCTCGTCTCGCTGCTCATCGGCGGGGCGACCCTCGCCGTGTTCGGCATCTCCCTGGCATCCGGAACCGATCTCGCGATCGCGCGCACCGAGGCCGTCGCGATGCTCGCCCTCGGGCAGCTCGCCTACCTCCTCAACTGCCGGTTCCTCACGCGGTCGTCGATCACGGCGGATGTCCTGCGCGGGAATCCGGTGGTCTGGTGGTCAGCCCTCGCCCTCATCGTGCTGCAGCTGGTCTACACGTATGTGCCGTTCATGAACGCGCTGTTCGGCTCCGAGCCGCTGAGCCCGTTCGGCTGGCTCCTGCCGATCGCCTTCTCGATCGTGATCTTCCTGCTCGTCGAGGTGCTCAAGGGCATCCGGCGCCGTGCTGCCGCGGCGGGTACCGGCGCAGCCGGTGTCGGATTCAATGCAGACGCATAGGTGAGACGGGGGAGTCGCAGAGCTCTCGCCGGATAGTTTGGGAGTCGCCACCGCATCTTCCCGCGGACGGCACGACCGAAGGAGGACCATCATGATCCGCACCACTGCCGTTGCCCGTCCCATCCGCGTGGGCGTCGCCGCCGCATCCGTTCTCGGCATCGTCACCCTCGCCGGGTGCGCGGGTACCGCCGAGGCGGAGCCCGCCACGACCGCCGCGACGCCGAAAGCGACGCAGAGCGACTCCGCCGACGCAACCGCCTCCGCCACGGCGTCGGCCGGGGCATCCGGCAGCGCCTACACCGACGGCACCTACACCGCCGACGGCTCCTACCAGACACCTGAATCGGTGGAGAAGATCAGCGTCACCGTCACGCTGCAGGACGATGTCATCACCGCCGTCAGCGTCTCCGGCAACCCGCAGAAGCGTGAATCCGAGGAGTACCAGAGCAAGTTCATCGGAGGGATCAGCAGCGAGGTCGTCGGCAAGAGCATCGATGAGATCTCCGTATCGCGCGTCGCCGGGTCGTCGCTCACGAGCGGCGGATTCAACCAGGCGATCGAGACCATCAAGGCCGAAGCGGCGGCGTGATGGATGCCGCGGTGGCGGGTGGCCGCACGTTCACCGCGATCGGCACGCGCTGGCAGATCGACACCGGGGTGCCGCTCGCGGCATCGGTGTCGGCCGAGATCGACGCCGTCATCGCGCGGTTCGATCGGGAGTGGTCTCGGTTCCGTGACGACTCCCTCGTGAGTGCGCTCGCGCTCTCGGGAGGAGCGGTGAACGCGCCGGCCGATGCGGAGGCGATGCTGGGCCGCTACGTCGCACTCGCCGAAGCGACGGCGGGCGCCGTCAATCCGCTCATCGGCGATGCCCTCGCCCGTCGCGGCTACGACGCGCGGATCTCGCTCGAGGACCGCGGTGCGCAGGCGGCACCGCAGGGATGGCGCGACCTCCTCACGTGGACGGACGGCGAGCTGGCGCTCGCGGAGCCGGCCATGATCGACGTCGGTGCGCTCGGCAAAGGCC
>QFPD01000384.1 GCA_003248845.1 Microbacterium sp.
CGGCGCGCGACCTCGCGCGGGGCTTCGTGCAGATCGGTCGCGATGACCTCGGCGGCGCCATGGTGCAAAGCGACCGCCGCCGCGAGGAGACCGATCGGACCGGCACCGATGACCGCGACGCGCGCGCCGCGGACGTCACCCGCACGTTCGACGGCGTGCCATGCGACGGCGGCGGGTTCCGCGAGCGCACCGAGGCGGAGATCCATGCCGTCCGGTAGCGCCACAAGCATCCGCGTCGGCAGGGCGACGCGGTCGGCGAAGCCGCCCTGCGTGTGCGGAAGGTGCATCGCCGATCCGAGATAGGTGGATGCCGGAGCGAGATTCGGTCGATCCTCGGGGTACGGTGTGACGCCGTCGCCACGCGGAGTGAGCGGGTGCACCGCGACGCGCGTTCCGACCGCGGGGCCCGAGCCATCGTGCGCGGCGACGACGATCGTCCCGGACAGCTCGTGCCCGAGCACCATCGGTTCGCGCAGGATCGACGCTCCTGCTGCGCCGTGGCGCCAGTAGTGCAGATCCGAGCCGCAGACGCCGCCGTACGCGACCTCGACGACGGCTTCATCCGGCGCGGGGGCCGGTTCGGGAAGGCTCTCGACCCGGAGATCGTCGGCGCCGTGGGCCACGACGGCGGTAATGGTCATGAGGAGTCTCTTTCGATGTCGTGCGGCTTCACCGGCGTGCGGCGGATTCTCATCTCGTCGGAGTGACGAGGCGGGCGACCCCGACCTCGACGACGACGGTCTGCCCGGGTGCGATCTCGGCCTGACTGAACGGCGCGCCGGTCATGACGACGTCCCCGGGCCCGAGCGTCGTCCAGGCGGCAAGGTAGGCGAGGCAGCGGGCGATCGAGCACGGCAGCGCCCCGGCATCCGTCTCGGCGACGAGTTCGCCGTCGACCGACACGCGCAGCGCGACGTCGTCGATCCGCGCCGACGTGTCGATCCACGGGCCGAGCGGCGTGTAGCCCGCGCCCGACTTGCTCTCGAAGTTGCGCGGGTCCACGAGAGCGCGATCGGGGCTCGACAGATCGTTCACGGCCGTGATGCCGAGCACGAAGTCCGCCGCCGTCGCCTCCGTGAGCCCCGTCGTCTCTCGGCCGATGACGATTGCGATCTCCCCCTCTGCGACCGTGCGCCCGGCATCACGCCGCAGGGTCACTTCGGCGCCGCTCGCGATCACTCCCCGCGGGCTCTTCAGCCACGCCTGCACGGGCGCCGGATGCTCCGGACCGTTCTGCGCGATGCCGACGACGAGAAGCGGCGCGCACGGCGCCAGCAGCTCACCCGTGACGGGCGGGGCGCCGGCGACGTCCTCAGGAGCGCGCCCCGCAGCGTGGGCGGTGAACGGATCCTCGATGGCGAGCATCCGGGCGCCCTCCGTCCGCACCCAGAGCGTCTCCCCCGTCGCCGTGCGCACCCGCCCGATCAGCATCGCCGCCTCACCACTCGATCGTGCGGACGCTGACAGTCGTGGACGAGACGCCTTCGCCCGACTCGCCGCGCGACACCTTGACGGCGTCGTCGGTGCGGGTGAGATCGCGTCGCAGGGTTTCCGGCACCAGGAAGGTCGCCGCCGTCGTGATGAGCGCGAGCGTCGCCATGTAGATCGCGAGGAGCAGCCAGTTCGCACCGCTCACGGCGATGAGGTAGGCGCCGAGCACGCCGGCGAGTCCACCGGCGAGGACCGCGGAGATCTCGCGCGCCATCGCGACGCCGAGGTAGCGGTGACGGTTGCCGAACATCTCGGGGAGCATCGCGCACTGCGGGCCGAGCATGACG
>QFPD01000117.1 GCA_003248845.1 Microbacterium sp.
CTCCTGCAGCATCCGATGTCGGCCCCGTTCAACAACCCGCAGCCCGAGCAGATCCCGACGAACTCCGGCTTCGTGCACGACTACATCGTCAACTACCGCCTGGCGAAGCGGCAGGAGCCGACGCCCGAGGAGTACCGGGTCGCGATGGGCGGCTTCAGCCCGGAGATGCTGCCGGTGCTCTCGACGCTCGCCCGCGAGTTCGCCGTCTACGACAACTGGTTCGCGGCGGTCCCGTCGCAGACGTTCTGCAATCGCTCGTTCTTCCACGCGTCGACATCGCACGGCTACGTCACGAACCACAATGGCGATGATTACGAGAAGTGGATCAACGCCCCGGCTGCGCCGACGATCTTCAATCGCCTGGAAGAGGCGGGCATCCCGTGGCGGGTCTACTACGACCCGACTCAGCTCGTCTCGATGACGGGAATGCTGCACGCCTCCGTGCTGCGCCGGTATTGGAAGACGAACTTCCGCGATATGACGCAGTTCTACGACGATGTCGAGAACGGCAACCTCCCGGCATACGCCTTCGTCGAACCGCGCATGATCTTCAACCACAACGACATGCATCCGCCGTGGGGCGAGTTGCGCGACGGCGAGGTCACCCTCGACGACGGCTCGACGCTGCAGCTCGACAACAGCGCGTACTCCGATGTGCGTGCCGGCGACAAGCTGCTGCAGGACATCTACGACGCCATCCGCACCTCGACGAGCGCGCAGGGATCGAACGCGATGAACACGGCGCTCGTCGTGACTTTCGACGAGCACGGCGGCACCTTCGATCATGTTCCTCCGCCGACGGCGACCCCTCCGACAACCGGAGACGAGGGCGAGATGGGCTTCGCCTTCGACCGCCTCGGCGTTCGCGTCCCGGCGATCGTCGTGAGCGCGTACACCGCGGCGGGCACCGTCACCCACGACGAGATGCACCACGGCGCGGTCATCAACACGCTGTGCCGACAGCACGGGCTGAAGCCCTTGAACGCGCGGGATGCCGGAGCGAACCCCATCTACAACGCGATCAACTCGGCGGCACCGCGACAGCCGTACACCTGGCCGCGTCCGACGTCGCTGTGGAAGCCGCCGAATCCCGAGGCCGTCGCAGAGCACACGACGAAGACCCACAAGAAACGCCCCCTGACCTCGCCCGCGCGCGGGCTGCTGGGTCTGCTGATGTCGCAGTTCGACCGTGACGCGCACATCCCCAAGACCTACGGCGAGGCGTACGAGGCGCTCACGAAGTACGGCACCGGCCTTTTCGGCACGCGCGACTGATCCCGCCCGGCGCGACCCGGCGACTACGCTGTTCGTGTGACCGAACGCGCACCACTGTCCCGCAAACTCTCCGCCATCGCCGAGTCCGCGACCCTCAAGGTCGATGCGAAGGCGAAAGCGCTGAAGGCCGAGGGCAAGCCGGTCATCTCCTACGCCGCCGGCGAGCCCGACTTCGCGACGCCGCAGTTCATCGTGGATGCCGCGGCCGAGGCCCTGCGCGACCCGGCGAACTTCCGCTACACGCCCGCCGCGGGGCTCCCGGTCCTCCGCGAAGCGATCGCCGCGAAGACGCTGCGCGACTCGGGCCTCGACGTCTCCCCCGCGCAGGTGATCGTCACCAATGGCGGCAAGCAGGCCGTCTATCAGGCGTTCCAGGCCGTCGTGAATCCGGGCGACGAGGTGCTGCTTCCGGCGCCGTACTGGACGACGTACCCCGAAGCGATCGCGCTGGCGGACGGCACGCCTGTCGAGGTCTTCGCCGGAGCCGATCAGGACTACAAGGTCACCGTCGAGCAGCTCGAAGCGGCCCGCACCGAGAAGACGACGGCGCTCGTCTTCGTCTCGCCGTCGAACCCCACCGGCTCGGTGTATACGCCCGAGGAGACCCGCGCGATCGGTCAGTGGGCGCTGGAGCACGGCATCTGGGTGATCAGCGACGAGATCTACCAGAACCTCGTCTACGAGGGTTCCCGCGCCGTGTCGATCGTCGAGGCGGTCCCGGAGCTCGTCGGCCAGACGATCCTCGTCAACGGCGTCGCGAAGACCTACGCCATGACGGGCTGGCGCGTGGGCTGGATGGTCGGCCCCGCCGACGCGATCAAAGTCGCCGGGAACCTGCAGTCGCATCTGTCCTCGAACGTCAACAACATCGCGCAGCGCGCAGCGCTCGCGGCGCTCACCGGGCCCCAGACCGAGGCCGAGCAGATGCGCCAGGCCTCCGACCGTCGGCGCAAACTCATCGTCGCCGAGCTCGCGAGGATCCCCGGGGTGACCGTGCCGAACCCGCTCGGCGCGTTCTACCTGTACCCCGACGTCACGGGGCTCCTCGGTCGCGAATGGGCCGGGCGGAACGTGACGTCGTCGCTCGAACTCGCCGACCTGATCCTCGACGCCGCCGAAGTCGCGGTCGTGCCAGGCGAGGCCTTCGGCCCGTCGGGCTACCTGCGCCTGTCGTACGCCCTCGGTGACGACCAGCTGCTCGAAGGAGTCCAGCGCCTGCAGCGCCTGTTCGGCTGATCGCCGCGCGCGGTCGCGGGCTGGCGCCCGTGGCCGCGCAACGGATGCGCAGAATCGCAACGGATTCGCACGGCCGCGACCGCGGCATCCGATTCTGCTGCGATCCTGCGATTCTGGTGGATGCCGAGGTCAGCGGGGAGCGGCTAGAGCTCGACGCCGACGAGCACCGGCTCGGGCTGCAGGATCAGGCCGAACTCGCTCTGCACGCGGCTCTGGATGTAGCGGGCGAGCTCGGCGATCTCCTCAGCCGTCGCCGACCCGCGATTCGTCAGGGCGAGGGCGTGCTTCGTGGAGAGGCCGGCACGCGAGCGCGGGAGGTGGAACCCCTTACGCAGCCCCGAGTGCTCGATGAGCCAGGCCGCGCTGACCTTCACATCCGGCTGCGCGGAGACGGGCGGCGGCACGTATCCGTCGTAGGAGGCGAGAGGGATCACCCGGTCAGCGACCTCCAGCGGGGCCGCGGTCGTCGAGACCGGCCAGCGCGGGCACTCCGGCGGCAGCGTGCGAGCGAAGGATGCCGAGACGATGGCGTTCTGGAAGAACGAACCGGCACTGTATGTATCGGGGTCGGCGTCGTCGAGGACCATGCCTTTGCGTGCGCGCGTGGCGAGCACCGTCTGACGCACCCACTCGAGCGTCACGCCCTCGTCCTCGGCGACGCCGAGGGCCTGACGCAGCTGCGCACCTGAGAGCGCGAACGGGCCGTGTCCGACCTCGCGCAGTTCGAGCGTGACCGACAACACGACCGCCGAACGCTCCGCGACCGAGCCGTAGTGGTTCTTCAGGACCGAAGTGCGGAACCCGAGACCCAGCTCGGCGGCGGGAACGACGGAGACGTCTCCCGTCGCCTCGTCGATCAGTTCGACCTCGATGAGCGTCTCGACGATCTCCTGTCCGTACGCACCGATGTTCTGCACGGGCGCAGCGCCCACCGTGCCGGGGATGCCGGACATCGCGACGATCCCCGACAGACCTTCGGCCGCGGCGTACGCGACGAGGTCATCCCAGCCGTGCCCGGCCTCGACGCGCACGCGTACGAAGCCCGCGCGGGGCGAGGGGAGGCGCTCGATTCCCTGCGTGCGCACGAGCACGACGGTGCCATCGAACTCCTCGTCGCCGACGAGGAGGTTGGAGCCGCCCCCGACGACGAGCCAGTCGTCTCCCGTCGACCACGTCTCGCGCAGCGCATCGACGAGATCATCGCGTGTACGCGCCTCGATCACTCGTCGCGGACGCCCCCCGACGCGCAGCGTGGTGAGCTCGGCGAGGGCGAGCGGAGCGATCTCGGGCACGTCAGCCGTCCAGGCGCACGCGCACCTGAGCCTTGCCGAGCACGGTGGTCTCGGCCGCCGTGACGGTGAGGTCGATGCGCGCCTCGGCATCCGTCAGGGCGCCGACCGTGGCGACCACGTGGAGGTCGGCGCCTTCCTCGGCATCCACGACGACGGGGCGCGTGAACCGGACGCCGTACTCGACGATCCGACCGGCGTCGCCGAGCCAGGGCACGATCGTCTCGACGGCGAGACCCATCGTCAGCATGCCGTGCGCGAGCACTCCCGGCAGCCCCACCGCGGCCGCGACGTCGTCGCGGTAGTGGATCGGGTTGAAGTCCCCCGACGCACCCGCGTACCGCACGAGCGCCTCGCGGGTGAGGTGAACGGAGCGCTGGGCCACGACGTCGCCGACGGTGAGGGATGCCGCGGTGAGCGCGCTCACGAGACCTCACCTCCGATGAGCAGCACGGAGCTGGCGGTCACGACGTGCGCTCCGTCGGCATCCGTGATCTCGGTCTCGCTCGTGACCATCGCACCCTTGCCGAACGGGCGCACCTTGGTCACACGCAGCTCCCCGACGAGCTCGTCGCCCGCGACGATGGGGCGCGAGTAGTGGAAGCGCTGCTCGGCGTGCACCGTCTGCTCGAGGGCGATGCCCGAGTCGGGCTCGGCGAGGAGCTGCTGCAAGGTGAGGTCCTGGATGACCATCGCGAAAGTGGGCGGCGCGACGACGTCGGGGTACCCGAGCTGCTGAGCGGCGGCGGGGTCGACGTGCTGCGGGTCGGTGGCGAAGACGGCGCGCGCGAACTCACGCACCTTTTCCCGTCCGACGAGGTAAGGCACCGTCGGCGCGAAGGCACGGCCGACCAGCTCGGGGTTCACAGACACGTTCCGATCCTACCGAGCCGGCGCACGCCTCACCGGTCGGTGCGACGTGCGCGAATGGCGCGCACCGCCATCTGCGTCGCGATGAAGACGATGAACACTGCGAAGAGGATGTTGGCCGCGAGCGGATCGAGGAGTGTCGCGATCCAGGCCCCGAGCGCCGTCGTCGTACAGGCGGCGACCCCGATCAGCGCGGCGGCGGGGAGGTCGACGTTGCTGCGACGGAGGTTGCCGATCGTGCCGGAGATCGCCGTCGGGATCATCATGAGCAGCGACGTGCCCTTGGCGATCAGGTCGCTCGTACCGAACAGCAGGATGAGCGCCGGGACGACGATGATCCCACCGCCGACGCCGAGGAGGCCCGAGAGGATCCCGGTGACGAGGCCGAGCACGACGAGGCCCGGCGCGGTGATCCACGTGACCTCGAGGCTGGCGTCGCGGGACGGGATCACGATGAAGAGCATCACGACGACGACGAGGAGGAAGGCGATGAACCCCCACCGGATGACAGCCACGGGCAGCTTCTGCAGCAGCCACGTACCGATCTGCGCTCCCGCGACGGACCCGACCGCGAGGATGACCGCGGGGATCCACGCGACCGAGTCGTGGACGGCGTAGGAGATCACGCCCACCGCCGCTGTCGGCACGATCGCGGCGAGCGACGTGCCGGAGGCGAGCTTCTGCCCGTACGCGAGGATCAGCACCAGCATCGGGACGATGACGGTGCCGCCGCCGACGCCGAACAGGCCGGAGAGCAGGCCCGCCGCGAGGCCGACACCGATGCACGCGAGCACGAAGCGCGGGGTGCGTCGGCGGGGCTCGAGGGACGTCATCCGGAATCCTCCGTCGTCGTCGTGCCGGCGGCGGTCTCGTCCTCCGTGGCCGCGCGTTCGAACTGGGCGCGATAGAGGCGCCAGTATGCACCCTCCGCCGCGATGAGCTCGTCATGCGTGCCCTTCTCGACGATGTCGCCGTGCTCCATCACGAGGATGAGGTCGGCGTCGCGGATCGTCGAGAGCCGGTGCGCGATGACGAACGACGTGCGGCCCTCCCGCAGCGCCGCCATCGCGTGCTGCAGAAGAAGCTCCGTGCGCGTGTCGACCGAGCTCGTCGCCTCATCGAGGATGAGCACGCTCGGGGATGCCACGAAGGCGCGCGCGATCGTCAGCAGCTGCTTCTCGCCCGCCGAGACGTTCGCGGCATCCTCGTCGAGCACCGTGTCGTACCCGTCGGGGAGGGTATGGACGAAGCGATCGACGCGCGTCGCGACGGCGGCTTCATAGATCTCCACGTCGGAGGCCTCTTCGTTGCCGTAGCGGATGTTCTCGCGAATCGTGCCGGCGAACAGCCACGGGTCCTGCAGCACCATGCCGGTCCGGGAGCGCACGTCGTCTCGTGTCAGCTCGGCGATGTCCTGACCGTCGAGGAGGATCCGCCCGCCGTCGAGCTCATAGAAGCGCATCAGCAGGTTCACGAGCGTCGTCTTGCCGGCGCCGGTCGGGCCGACGATCGCGACCGTCTGACCCGGCTCCACGCGGAATGACAGGTCGCGGATCAGCGGCTTGTCGGGCGCGTAGCCGAAGGCGACATGCTCGAACTCGATGACGCCCGCCCCGTCCTCGATCGTGGGCGCGTCCTCGGCATCGGGCACCTGCTCCTCTTCGTCGAGCAGCTCGAAGACGCGCTCGGCCGACGCCGTTCCGGACTGCACGACCGCAGCCATGCCACCCAGCTCGCTGAGCGGCTGGGTGAACTGCTGCGAGTACTGGATGAAGGCCTGCACGTCACCGAGGCGCAGCTGACCCGACGCGACCATGAGGCCCCCGAGTACCGCGATGCCGACGTAGCTGAGCGAGCCGATGAACATCATGGCGGGCATCATGAGGCCGGAGAGGAACTGGGCCCTGAACGCGGCCTGGTAGAGCTCCTCGTTCTCTTCCTGGAACTTCGCGCGCGAGTCCTCCTCTCGCCCGAAGACGCGCACGAGCGCGTGACCCGAGAACGACTCCTCCACGCGCGCGTT
>QFPD01000118.1 GCA_003248845.1 Microbacterium sp.
GACGGCCGCCGGACTCGAGAACGTCACGCCCGAAGCCTTCAGCGAGGCGGTCGAGGAAGGGCAGGACGTGCCGCCGGCGACGCTCCTCGAGGCGACGAGGATCCTCGAGGCGGGCGACGTCCGCATCCTCATCGCGAACTCGCAGACCGGCGGAGCGGAGACCACGCAGGTGATCGAGCTCGCCAAGAAGCAGGGCATCCCGGTCCTGGAGTTCTCGGAGATCAAGCCGCAGGACCAGACGTACCTGCAGTGGATGGAGGCGAACGTCGCACTGCTCGCCGATACGCTGAACAGGTGACGGCGCCCTCCGACCCCGTGCTGCAGATCCGCGGCGCCGCGCTTCGGCGCGGCGACCGCGAGCTGTGGTCGGGTCTCGACCTCGAGGTGGCGCCCGGCGAGCTGGTCGCCGTTCTCGGCCCCAGTGGCTCGGGCAAGACCACGTTGATGCGAGCGATCCTCGGGCTCGAATCCCTCAGCGCGGGTTCGATCACGGCGCTCGGCGAGCGCGTTCGCCGCCGCGGCAACCGCCGCATCGGCTACCTGCCGCAGGCGCGCCCGCTGTCGAGCGAGACGGGCATGCGCGGGCGCGACCTCGTCGCCCTCGGTGTCGACGGTCACCGGTTCGGGCTGCCGTTCCCGCGCCGTTCCGACCGTGCACGGATCGACCGCCTCATCGAGGCCGTGGGCGCGCAGAGCTTCGCCGACGACCCCGTCGGCGTGCTCTCGGGCGGAGAGCAGCAGCGTCTGCGCGTCGGCCAGGCTCTCGCCGACGACCCGCGCCTCCTGCTCTGCGACGAACCGCTCACGAGCCTCGACCTGGCCAATCAGCGCGCCGTCGTGCGCCTGCTCGACGAGCACCGCCGCTCCGGCGCGGGCGTGCTCCTCGTGACGCACGACATCAACCCCGTGCTCGACATGGTCGATCGCATCCTCTACCTCGCCGGCGGACGATTCACCCTCGGGTCCCCCGCCGACGTCCTCACGTCGGAGACGCTCAGCGAACTCTACGGCGCGCCCGTCTACGTCCTCCGTGCCGGTGACCGCCTGGTCGTCGTGGGGGCGCCGGATGCCGAGGCATCCCACCATCATCACCACGAGGACCACGCATGACCTGGGACGACATCGCACAGGCGATGTTCGGCGGCATCGCCGACTACGGAGAGATCCTCGCGCTCGTGCAGAACTCCCTCTGGGCGGGTGCCGTGCTCGGTCTCGTCGGCGGTCTCGTCGGCGTGTTCGTGATGCAGCGCGACATGGCGTTCGCGGTGCACGGGATCAGCGAGCTCTCGTTCGCGGGTGCGGCCGCGGCGCTGCTGTTCGGCTACGACGTCGTCGCCGGGTCGATCGTCGGGTCTCTCATCGCGGCGGCGCTCATCGGCTGGCTCGGGGCGCGCGCCCGCGATCGGAACTCGATCATCGGTGTGCTCATGCCGTTCGGGCTGGGCCTGGGCATCCTCTTCCTCTCGCTCTACAACGGACGCACCGCGGGCCGGTTCAGTCTGCTGACGGGGCAGATCGTCTCGGTGCAGAACCAGCAGCTGACTCTCCTGATCGTGATCTCGGCGCTCGTCCTTATCGCCCTCGTGCTCATCTGGCGCCCACTGCGGTTCGACTCGCTCGATCCGCAGTCCGCGGCCGCGCGCGGGGTCCCCACGATCGCGGTCTCGCTCGGATTCATGATGCTGCTCGGCTTGACGGTCGCGGTCGCCGTGCACATCATCGGAGCCCTCCTCGTCCTCGCCCTCCTCGTCACGCCCGCGGCCGCGGCGATGCGCGTCGCCTCGGGGCCCCTGTCGGTGCCGCTGCTGGCGGCGCTGTTCGGGATCGTCTCGGCGGTGGGAGGCATCCTCCTCGCGGTCATGGGGACCCTGCCGGTGAGCCCCTACATCACCACGATCTCCTTCGCGATCTACCTCGTCTGCCGCTTCGCCGGCTCGCGTCGGGGCCGGGTCACCCGATAAACGCCCTCTCCCAGCCGACTCCGAAACCGCGTCGGTAGACTCCCGGTCATGGCCCAGCGCAACACCTGGCAGCGCGATCGCGTGCGCGAGGCGCTCGGCGACGCCACGGGATTCGTCAGCGCACAGGATCTCTACGCCGCCCTTCGCGACGAGAACACCGGCATCGGCCTCGCGACCGTCTACCGCGCGCTCGCGACGCTCGCCGCGAGCGGGGAGGCGGACCAACTGCAGAGCCCCGATGGCGAGGCGATCTACCGCGCCTGTTCGACGACGGGCCACCACCATCACCTGATCTGCCGGTCGTGCGGCAAGGCCGTCGAGATCGAGGCGCGCGAGGTCGAGTCGTGGGCTCAGCGCACGGCCGCGGCGCACGGCTTCACCGCCGCCGAGCACGTCGTCGACATCTTCGGCCTGTGCGCCGCGTGCAGCGCCGCCGCGGCGACAGCGGATGCCGCAGCATCCGCCCCCGACTCCGATGCGCGTTCCTGAGCGGACCGCTCCGCGGCAGACGTACGCCCCGCGCACGCAGCGGCTCGATCGCGACCCCCGCTTCGCACGCGCGGGACTGATCCTGCTCGGCGCCGCGGTGGTCGCGGTGCTCGTCGTCGTCGCCATCGTCTCTCCCGGTCCCGCCCTCCCCACGCGCCTGCAGGATGGGCTGACCCTCTCGATCAGCGTCCTGGTCGAGTCGATGCCGTTCGTCGTGCTCGGTGTGCTGCTGTCGATCGTCGTGCAGGTGTGGGTGCCCCCGGGGGCTATCGAGCGCTGGATGCCGCGGCGCGCGTGGGCCCGTCGCATGGTGCTGTCGCTCCTGGGCATGCTCGTGCCCGTCTGCGAGTGCGGCAATGTGCCGTTCGCCCGCGGCCTCATGATGCGCGGGTTCACGGTGCCGGAGACGCTGACCTTCCTCATCGCGGCCCCGATCGTGAACCCCATCGTGATCATCACGACGCACCAGGCGTTCGGCTTCGACGACGGCATCCTGATCGCGCGCCTACTGGGGGGCTTCGCGGTCGCGAACCTCATCGGGTGGCTGTACAGCCGGCATCCCGACCCCGACGGCCTCCTCACGGAGCGCTTCGCCGCGTCGTGCGTCGTCGCTCTCGAGTCCGACGCGCACGGCGGGCGCATGAGCGACCGGGGGCGTCGCAGCCTCGCGCATTTCGTCGTCGAGCTGCGGGCCGTGCTGCCCGCCCTCATCATCGGCTCGGCGCTCGCCGGGGCCGTGCAGGTGCTCGTACCCCGTTCAGCGCTGCTCGCGATCGGATCGAACCCGGCGCTGTCGATCGTCGCCATGATCCTCCTCGCGATGATCGTCTCGATCTGCTCGAACGTCGATTCCTTCTTCGCACTGTCGTTCGCCTCGACGTTCACGCCCGGATCGATCGTCGCGTTCCTCCTTGTCGGGCCGCTCGTCGACGTCAAGATGCTCGCGCTCCTGCGCACGACCTTCCGCAGCCGCGTGCTCGTCGGGCTCGTCGTGATCGTCGTGCTGTTCGCGGTCGCCGTCGGATCGGTGGTGAACCTCTTTGCGTGACGCGTTCTCGGGCTGGGGATCGCGCCTTCTCGGCGTGGGACTGGCAGCAGGTCTGTCGGCCGTGACGATCGGCCTGTGGATGACGGGACAGCTCGGGCTGTACATCAACCCCGACGGGGCCTGGTTCGCGGTGACGATGGCGATCATCGCGCTCGTGGGCTGCGCCGTGAGCTTCGCCCTGCCGCGCGGAGCGGAAGCCGACCACGGTCACGATCACGGGGACCCGGAGCACGGCCACGACGACCACGGCCACGACGACCACGGCCGCGCTGCGGTGGGCGGCTGGACGGCCGCGGCGGCTGTCAGCGGCGGCATCCTCGCAACCGGCATCGTCGCGGCCATCGTGCTGACGCCGCCCGCGACGCTCTCCGCCCAGCTCGCTATGGAACGCGACACGGGAACGCCCCCGCTCTTCCAGGGCGCTGACAACATCGCCCTCGCGGCGACCGGCGACACCGCCTCGTTCGGAGTGGGCGAGTGGGCGAGTGTGTTCGCAACGGCGACCAACCCCGAGTCCTTCGACGGCAGCCAGGTGACGCTCACGGGATTCGTGACGCCGGGAGACGACGGCTTCGCGCTCACGCGCCTCGTCATCACGCACTGCGTCATCGACGCGCAGCCCGCGAGCGTCCGCGTCGCGTCGAGCGATGCGTACGACACCGGTCAGTGGGTGACCGTCACCGGCACGATCCGCGACGACGACGGTCGCCTCGCCATCCACGCCTCCTCGGTCGAGCAGATCGCCGAGCCGAAAGATCCGTATGAGTACTGAGTCGCGCCGTGCGCGCCGGCAGCGTCGGCGTTCCCGCGCGTTCCTCGGCGCGTTCGCGATCGTCGCCCTACTGCTCGCTGTGGTCGGGTTCGCCGGAGCCGCCGTCACGACGGTGCAGGGCCCGCGCGCGACGCGCGTGAGCGTCGACCCGGATGCTGCGACCCGCAACGCCGGTGCGCGCCTCATCTTCACGACGACGCAGTCCCTCGCGGAGGTGACCCCCGACCAGGTGACGGTCAGCCCGGCGGCGGCCTTCACGGTCGACACGTCGGGCCGGAGCGTCGGCGTGCGCTTCGCGCTGCCGCTCTGGGACGACACGGAGTACACCGTGACGATCCGGGACGTCGCGGGAGTGGGGGGTGGGGCATCCACGACCCTCACCGAGACGTTCGCGACCCCGAAGCTCGAAACGTACATCCTGCAGCGCGGCGGCGGCGGCGACACCGTCTTCCGGACGGACCTCGAGGGCGATGCCGCGGTGCCGGTGTACACGGCACCCCAGATCGAGGACTTCCGCGCGACGAGCTCGCACCTCGTGATCTCGACGATCGACGACGACGACCACTCGCACCTCGTCGTCACCGACCTCGACGGTCAGGGCGAGCGCGAGCTGCGGCTCCCGGGGACGGGTACCGTCACCAACCTGCAGAACGCCGATCGCGGCGACCTCATCGGCTACACCTTCACCGACGCCGATGTCGGCGCCGCGGGGGCGCGGGAGAACGTCCTCTACACGGCATCGCTCGCCGACGCCCAAGCGCAGACCGATCCGATCGCGATCACCCGCACGGGCGGCGAGTCGCGCGTCGGCGACTGGCGGTTCGTTCCCGGTACCGACAGCCTCCTCACGCTGACCTACGACGGCGCGCTCACGCTCGTGTCGCCCCCGACGGGCGCCGGCGGGTCGGGTGGAGATCCCGTCGCTCTCGGGAACGCGCTTGCGATCGACGGCATCGCCCGCGGGACCACGACGGTCGTGATCGAGCGGGTCACGGGCCCGGCCGCGATCGATCTCGCGACCGCGCAGGAGGTCGCCCTGCCCGCGACCGACAAGTCCCTCGGCCAGGTGAACCGCGTCATCCCCCTGCAGGACGGCACCACGCTCCGCGTCCTCGCCCTCCTCGACGGGTTCACCGTGCGCTCGACGACCGTCAACGTCGTGGATGCCGCGGGCGCCGCCCGGCCCGTCTTCGCGATCGACCCGCAGGACACGCTGATCGACACGTGCGTCTCGCCGAGCGGGCGCTACGCCGCCTTCCTCGTCGCCCCCGACGCCGTCTCCAACACCTACGACGCCCACCGCCTGCCGCTGCCGAAGCAGGTGCAGACGCACGTCGTCTCGCTCGCCGACGGCACCGAGCAGGTCGCCCTGAGCGGCTTCGACATCTCGTGGTGCCAGACGCCACCGCGGATGTGAGCGGCGTGCAGATGCCCGCGGGCAGCCCCGCGGGCGGAGGCGCGGGCGCGGGCGCGGGCGCGGTCAGTTTCTCCGGAGGAGCGGTGTCGGACGCGCCCCGCGAGGGCGTGATCACGGGAGCGGGCGCGGGCGCGCCTGCTCCCGCACCTGAGAAAGTGTCCACCCGCCCGCCGCGCCCCGGACTCGTCGCCGCGACCCGCAGGGCGCTCGCGGGCCTGCCGGTCGATGTCGCGCCGCGCCTGCTCGGAGGCGTGCTCGAGGTGACGACGGCCGGATCGACCGTCGCGGTGCGTCTGACCGAGGTCGAGGCGTATCACGGCGCCGGCACGGGGGAGCGGCCCGACCCCGGCTCGCACGCCCGGATGGGGCGCACGGCGCGCAATGCCACGATGTGGGGTGAGCCCGGTCATCTGTACGTGTACCTCAGCCACGGCATCCACTCGTGCGTCAACGTGGTCTGCGGCCCCGAGGGAACGGCGGGCGGTGTGCTCCTGCGGGCGGGCGAGGTGACGACCGGTGTGGATGCCGCATTCGCCCGCCGCCCGGCGGCGCAGGCCTCGGGGTCGGCGCGAGACCTGGCCCGGGGGCCCGGCCGGCTCGGCGACGCCGTGGGGCTGCGTCACCCCGTGCACGACGGCATCGACGCGGTGACGGGCGTTGAGCGGGCGGGTGCCGTCGCACGGCTGTGGCTGCCGGCATCCGTCCGGGATGATGTCGCGAGCGGGCCGCGCGTCGGGGTCGCGGGCGTGGCGGGCACGGACGCCTTTCCGTGGCGCTTCTGGATCGCCGGCGACACGACGGTGTCGGTGTCGCAGTGCACGCCGTACAGCAGACCGAGCGGGTTGTTGTGCTCTGCGAGGAACCGCTTGCGCAGGTCCAGCACGAAACCCTCCGCACCCTGCTCGATGAGGTCCTCCGCTGCGGCCCGGAGCTCCTCGCCCACGTCGCC
>QFPD01000119.1 GCA_003248845.1 Microbacterium sp.
CGCCCAGCCCGACCTCGCTCTCGCCCTCACGGGCGACTTCAACATCGCCCCGACCGACGCCGACAACGGCGACCCGACGGTCGTGGAGGGCGTCACGACGCACGTCTCGCCGCCCGAGCGCGAGGCGTTCCGGGCACTGCTGGATGCCGGGCTGCACGACACCGTGCGCCCCCTCGTCCCCACGGGGTACACCTACTGGGACTACAAGCAGCTGCGCTTCCCTCGCAACGAGGGCCTGCGCATCGACTTCATCCTCGGATCGCACGCGTTCGCCGACGCCGTCACGGCGGCATCCATCCACCGCGACGAGCGCAAGGGCGAGATCCCGAGCGACCACGTGCCCGTCACCGTCGACCTCGACCTCGCGGGAGCGGACGACGACGACCGGCCGATGATCTGGTGACCGAGAACCGCCTACCTCCGGCGGGCGCGCCCGCGGCCGATGCGGCGACGGGGTCGGCGTTCGGGAAGGTTTCCGCGGCCGGGAGGGCGACATCCGATCAGGAGTCCTCCCGAATGCCGGTCACCACCCGGACGAGGGCCGGTCGGCGATAGGGATCAGCTGTGCGCGACTGCCAGGCCCGGCGCGGTGACCAGCACGCTCTCGCGCTCGCGCACCGTCGCGCTTCCGGCCCGCCAGAGCGCGACGACCGCCCACACGAACAGGCCGACGACCATCGCGTTGCGCGCGAGCAGCACGAACGCGGCGAACGGGTGCCCGTCGATGAGGGGCATGTACAGGATCGGGAAGACGAGCGTCGTGAGGAAGCAGGTCGCGGCCATCCACTGCGCGGGGCGCTTCCACGCCGCCGGCGCGACGGCGAGGCCCACCGCCACGATGGGCGCGAGCCACATCATGTACTGCGGCGAGCCCACCTTGTTGAAGACGATGAGCGCGGCGGTGAGGGCGAAGCTGCCGCTCAGGACGAGCTTCTGCTCGAGCTGCGGAGACAGGCGATTCTGCGACACCGCGAGTCGGCGCGCGCGCCACAGCAGGAGCACGATGACGACGAACGAGATCGGCATGAGCCAGCCGACGACCTCCCCGGCGAGGTGCGCGCCGGGGCCGGCGACCTCACGCGTCGCGAGCACGTAGTTCTGCTGGATCTGCGAGCCCGGGATGCCGAGGACGGTCGCCCACACCCACGGGGTCGCCACCGGCGCCTCGAGCTGCAGTGAACGGTCGCCCTGGATCGTCGCGAAGCTCAGCAGGTTCGAGCCGCCGCCGTAGAGCACGACGGTCGCGGCCACGACGGCCGTGACGGCGATGCCGCCGAGGATGATGCGCAGACGGGTGGATGCCACGGTGACGGCGGCCGCGGCGATGGCCGCGGGCCAGACCTTGATCCAGGTGGCCGCGGCGATGAGCGCGCCCGCGACGGCGGGCCGGCGCAGCAGCACGACGAGACCGGCGATCGCGAGCGGGGCCGAGAAGCCTTCGAGCCGCAGCATCGAGACCGGCGCGAGCAGGACGACGATCGCGAGCCAGTACCACGCGGCACGGTATCCGGAGCGGCGACGGAGGTTGCCGGTGAGAGCCAGCACCGCGAGCAGGTTCGCGACGATCATGAGCACGAACCAGCCGAGCTGGTAGTTGTAGGCTCCGGCGGCGATCGCGCCCATGATGGGGGCGAGGGCGCCGGCCGGGTAGACCCACGGCATGTCGATGACGGGCCAGTAGCCGAGCTTCGCCTGTTCGGCCCACAGCCGGTACAGCGGCAGGTCTCCCTGCGTCTGACCGGCGATCATCGTGGGCAGGAGCGCAAGGAAGAACATCGCGTGCACGACGGCGAAGCCGATCATGAGGCCGCGGGGCGTCTGGGCCGCGCGCAGGAACGGCCCGCGCAGTGCGGCGATACGTGCGAGGCGGGCCTGCCAGGTGTCCGAACGCCGACCCTCCGCCGGATCGACGGGAGTTTGCAGGGGCTCAGGGGCGTGCTGGGGGGCGCTCGTCACTCGCTTGAGTGTAGAGACGTCGGCCGCGTGGCAGGTGCACAGGACATGTCGATCACCTGGCAATTTGCTGAGCGCCGGAGTGCCGCGAACCCCCGCTCGCCGACGGAATCCGCCCTGCGGGGGAGGCTCCGGCATCCGGTTCCCCCTAGCGTGGGAGGATGAGCGAGCTGAGCCCCGCGCCGCGCCTGACGACAGCGCAGCGCCGACAGGACGTGTGGCTCGCGGCGGGCCTTCTCGTCGCCGCCGTGCTGAGCGCGTGGCTGGGCAGCACGGCCAGCGTCTACGGCACGGAATCCGCGCCGTTCTCGTGGGCGCTCGCGTACGCGGTCGCGCTGACGGTTCCGATCGCGTTCCGACGGAGGGTGCCGATCATCGTCCTCGTCGTCATCGCGGTCGCGTTCTTCACCGGGGTGTCGCTGCGCATCCCCGAGGTCTACGTCGGCAACGTCACCCTCTTCATCGCGATGTACACGGTCGGCGCGTGGGTCGAGGATCGGCGCCGCGCGACGCTTGCGCGCGTGCTCGTGATCGTCGGCATGTTCGTGTGGCTCACCGTCGTCACGTTCGAGGCGTCGGCCGGCGATGACGGCGGACTGTCCCGGGCGGGCCTGTTCTCACCCTTCGCGGCGTACATGGTGCTGCAGTTCCTCGTGAACGCCGCCTTCTTCGGCGGCGCGTACCTCTTCGGCGAGCGCGCGTGGATGCAGGCGCGCTCGCGCGCGGCGCTCGAAGCACGCACCGCCGAACTCGAACGCGAGCGCGAGCTCACGGCGGCGCAGGCCGTCGCCCTCGACCGTGTGCGCATCGCGCGCGAGTTGCACGACGTCGTCGCGCACCACGTGTCGGCGATGGGCGTGCAGGCCGGCGCGACCCGCGTCATGCTCGACCGCGACCCCGCCGCCGCACGGGCGGGGCTCGAGGCCGTCGAGCAGTCGGCGCGCGACGCCCTCGTCGAGCTGCGCCAGCTGCTCGACACACTGCGTACGCCGGATGCCGAGACGCCCGGCGACTCGACGCTCCACCTGAGCGCGCTCCCCGATCTCGTCGCGCACGCGGGCGCCAACGGATTGCCGACGACGCTGACGATCGTCGGCGACGTGCGCCCTCTGCCCGAGCTCATCGAGGTCAACGTCTACCGCATCGCACAGGAGGCGCTCACGAACGCACGGCGGCACGGTGGTCCGGGCGCGTCCGCCGACGTCCGCGTGCGCTACGGCGCCGATGGCGTGGAGCTGGAGGTCACGAACGTCGGACGTACCGCGGTGGCGGCGCGCCCCGGGCTCGGCCTCGTCGGCATGCGCGAGCGGGCGGCGGCCTCCGGCGGCACTCTCGACGCCGGTCCGCGCCCGCGCGGAGGCTTCCGCGTGCGCCTGCACGTGCCGCACTCGGCGACGGACGCCGGCGTGGATGCCGGGGCTCATGCGGCGGCTCCCGCATGAGTGAGACGATCCGCGTCCTCCTGGTCGACGACCATGCCGTCATGCGGGCCGGATTCCGCATGATCCTGGAGGCTGAGCGCGACATCACCGTCGTCGGCGAGGCGGCGTCCGGGCTGCAGGCGCTGACCGCGGCATCCGAGCTCCGCCCCGACGTCATCTGCATGGACGTTCAGATGCCCGACATGGACGGGCTCGAGGCCACGCGGCGGATCGTCGCGGACGGTGCCCTCCAGTCGACCATCGTCGTCGTGACGACGTTCGACCGCGACGACTACCTCTTCCAGGCGCTCGAGGCGGGGGCGAGCGGGTTCCTCCTGAAGAACGCCGGACCCGAGCAGCTGGTCGAGGCAGTGCGCGTCGCGGCGGCCGGCGACGCGCTGCTCGCCCCCGCGGTGACGCGACGCGTGATCGAGCGCTTCGCGGCATCCCCCTCGAGCCCCGGCCCGGCGGGCGCGACGCCCCGAGCTGCGGCCGACGGGGCCGCCGAGGCAGCGGCGACCGCCGAGCTGGCCCTGTTCACCGAGCGCGAGCGTGACGTGCTGCGCCTGCTCGCCGACGCGCGCAGCAACGCCGAGATCGCCGCCGAGCTGTACATCGGCGAGGCGACGGTGAAGACGCACGTCTCGAACGTGCTGCAGAAACTCGGCGTCCGCGACCGCGTCGCGGCGGTCGTCTACGCGCACCGCCACGGACTCGCCTGAGTCCTCCCCGCGTCGGAGCCTGCCGCGACGAAATCCCCCGACCGGGGGAGGCACGCGACACCCCGCGCCCGTAGCGTCGGAGCCATGCTGGAACTGAACGGGATCACCAAGAGCTACGGCACGCACCGCGTGCTCGACGACGTGTCGTTCACCGTCGCCCCCGGCCGCATGACGGGCTTCGTCGGCGGCAACGGCGCGGGCAAGACGACGACGATGCGGATCATCCTGGGCGTGCTCGCCCGGGACGGCGGCACCGTCACCCTCGGCGGCACGGGGGTGACCGCGGCCGACCGGCGCCGCTTCGGCTACATGCCCGAAGAGCGCGGCCTCTACCCGAAGATGAAGGTGCTCGAGCACATCGTCTATCTCGCACGCCTGCACGGCTTCACGGCGGCGGATGCCGGGGCCCGCGCGCGCGCCCTGCTCGAGCAGCTCGGTCTCGGCGAGCGCCTCGGCGACAACGTCGAGACGCTGTCGCTCGGCAATCAGCAGCGAGCGCAGATCGCCGCCGCGCTCGTGCACGACCCCGAGGTGCTGATCCTCGACGAGCCGTTCTCGGGTCTCGACCCGCTCGCCGTCGACGTCGTCGCCGGCGTCCTCGCCGAGCGCGCCGCACAGGGGGTCGCCGTGCTCTTCTCCTCGCACCAGCTCGACGTCGTCGAGCGGCTGTGCGATGAGCTCGTCATCATCGCCGACGGCCGCATCCGCGCCGCGGGGACCCGCGACGCCCTGCGCGCAGACCACGCCCAGCGCCGGTTCGAGCTCGTCTCCGACGCCGATCTCGGCTGGCTGCGCGAGGAGCCCGGCGTCGAGGTGCTCGACTTCGACGGGGGCTACGCGCAGTTCGGCACCGATACCGACGAGACGGCGCAGCGGGTGCTCCAGCGCGCCCTCGCGGCGGGAGCCGTGCGCGGCTTCACCCCCCAGCATCCCTCGCTCGCCGAGATCTTCAAGGAGGTCATCCAGTGACCACGTCAGCCCCCACCGTGGCCCCCGCGCCCACACCGCCGGCCGCGCCCAGCTTCGCGCAGAGCGCGTGGCTCGTCGCCGAGCGCGAGATCTCGTCGAAGCTCCGCAGCAAGGCCTTCATCATCTCGTTCGCGATCCTGTTCATCGGCGCGCTCGCGCTCGTCGTCTGGGCGGGCTTCCAGGCCAAGACCGTCTCGACGACGTCGGTCGCGGTCACCGCCGACGCGCAGCAGTACGTCAGCGGCATCCCGAACCTCGACGTGACACAGGTCGAGAGCCGCGACGCCGCCGATGCGCTCGTCGCGTCCGGCGACGTCACCGCGGCGATCGTCGCCGATGCGTCTTCGCCGACCGGCTTCGCGCTCGTCGCCGACGACTCGGCGCCGACGTCGCTGCTCATGACGTTCGCGCAGGTCCCGACCGTCGAGCTCCTGAATCCCTCCACGACCGATCCCGGCCTGCGCTACATCGTCGCGATCGGGCTCGGCATCATCTTCCTGCTGTCGGCGCAGCTGTTCGGCTCGACGATCGCGCAGAGCGTCGTCGAAGAGAAGCAGACCCGCGTCGTGGAGCTGCTGATCTCGGCGATCCCGGTGCGGGCGCTACTGGCGGGCAAGGTGCTCGGCAACACGATCCTCGCGATGGGCCAGATCCTCGTTCTCGCCGCGATCGCCGTCGTCGGGCTCACCGTCACGGGCCAGAGCGAAGTGCTGCAGGTCATCGGCGCGCCGCTCGCGTGGTTCGCGGTGTTCTTCCTGCTCGGGTTCATCCTGCTGGCGGCGCTCTTCGCCGCGGCCGCCGCGATGGTCTCGCGCATGGAGGACGTCGGCTCGACGACGGCGCCCCTCATCTACCTGATCATGATCCCGTACTTCCTCGTCATCTTCTTCAATGACAACCCCCTCGTGCTCGGCATCATGTCGTACGTGCCGTTCTCGGCGCCCGTCGGCATGCCGATGCGCCTGTTCACCGGCGAGGCGCAGTGGTGGGAGCCGCTGCTGTCCCTCGGCATCCTCGCCGTCACGTGCGTCGGCGCGATCTGGGTCGGCGCGAAGATCTACGAGAACTCGCTGCTGCGCATGGGCGCGCGCGTCAAGCTGTCGGAGGCACTGCGGGGCTGAGATCACGGGCCGTCATCGCGCCGCGGTTCACGATCCGCGGCGCGATGACGCCGTGCATGAGGATGCTGCCGACGACCGTGAAGACCATCACGGCGAGAACGTCGAACGACTCCGCGTCGGGCAGCTTGTTGAACGCCAGCAGACCGAAGACGATCGTCGCCGTGCCGCGCGGCCCGATGAAGCCGATCATGGTGCGCTCGCGCCACGGCAGCGACGACCCGAGCATCGACAGGTACACCGGGATGACCCGGAACACCGTCAGCGCGAGCATGGCGACGAGGAGCAGCCGCAGGTCGAATCCGTCCAGGATCACGACGACCGTCATCGCGCCCAGCACGAACCAGACGAGGTTCGCCGCCAGGGTTCCCGCCTCCTCGACGAGCAGCACCTCGGTGTGCGGGATCGTGTGCTCGGTCGTGCCGCGCGTGCGCATGAGGCGGT